>NZ_PNDY01000024.1:0-3167 GCF_005886645.1 Pseudoalteromonas sp. S408
ATCTACTTTAGTTATATTAACTTCTTCGCTTGTTTCACTATCACATAAAACGCGTTTGGCGTTGTATGGTTAAGCCTCACGGGTAATTAGTACAAGTTAGCTTAATGGCTCACACCACTTCCACATCTTGCCTATCAACGTTGTAGTCTTCAACGGCCCTTCAGAGACTTTAAAAGTCTAGTGAGAACTCATCTCGAGGCCTGCTTCGCGCTTAGATGCTTTCAGCGCTTATCAGTTCCGAACGTAGCTACCGGGCAATGCCATTGGCATGACAACCCGAACACCAGCGGTTCGTTCACTCCGGTCCTCTCGTACTAGGAGCAACCCCTCTCAATTCTCAAACGCCCACGGCAGATAGGGACCGAACTGTCTCACGACGTTCTAAACCCAGCTCGCGTACCACTTTAAATGGCGAACAGCCATACCCTTGGGACCGACTTCAGCCCCAGGATGTGATGAGCCGACATCGAGGTGCCAAACACCGCCGTCGATATGAACTCTTGGGCGGTATCAGCCTGTTATCCCCGGAGTACCTTTTATCCGTTGAGCGATGGCCCTTCCATTCAGAACCACCGGATCACTATGACCTACTTTCGTACCTGCTCGACGTGTCTGTCTCGCAGTTAAGCTGGCTTCTACCATTACACTAACCGTACGATGTCCGACCGTACTTAGCCAACCTTCGTGCTCCTCCGTTACTCTTTGGGAGGAGACCGCCCCAGTCAAACTACCCACCAGGCACTGTCCGTAACCCCGATTCAGGGGCCAACGTTAGAACATCAAAACTACAAGGGTGGTATTTCAAGGACGACTCCAACAAGACTAGCGTCTCATCTTCAAAGTCTCCCACCTATCCTACACATGTAGGTTCAATGTTCAGTGCCAAGCTGTAGTAAAGGTTCACGGGGTCTTTCCGTCTAGCCGCGGGTACACAGCATCTTCACTGCGATTTCAATTTCACTGAGTCTCGGGTGGAGACAGCGTGGCCATGGTTACACCATTCGTGCAGGTCGGAACTTACCCGACAAGGAATTTCGCTACCTTAGGACCGTTATAGTTACGGCCGCCGTTTACCGGGGCTTCGATCAAGAGCTTCTCCGAAGATAACCCCATCAATTAACCTTCCGGCACCGGGCAGGTGTCACACCGTATACGTCATCTTGCGATTTTGCACAGTGCTGTGTTTTTAATAAACAGTCCCAGCCACCTGGTCACTGCGGCTCCCGTCCGCTTAGAGAGCAAGTCTCATCACAGATAGGAGCGTACCTTCTCCCGAAGTTACGGTACGATTTTGCCTAGTTCCTTCACCCGAGTTCTCTCAAGCGCCTTAGTATTCTCTACCTGACCACCTGTGTCGGTTTGGGGTACGATTCGGTATAATCTGAAGCTTAGAGGCTTTTCCTGGAAGTATGGCATCAGCAACTTCATCACCGTAGTGACTCGTCTCGTGTCTCAGGTTTAATGTTCGTCCGGATTTACCTAAACAAACGCCCTACTCACTTTCACATGGACAACCATCGCCATGCTTGCTTAGCCTTCTCCGTCCCCCCATCGCAATTATACCAAGTACGGAAATATTAATCCGTTTCCCATCGACTACGCCTTTCGGCCTCGCCTTAGGGGTCGACTTACCCTACCCTGATTAACATGGGATAGGAACCCTTGGTCTTCCGGCGTGCGGGTTTTTCACCCGCATTATCGTTACTCATGTCAGCATTCGCACTTCTGATACCTCCAGCAACCCTCCCGGGTCACCTTCAACGGCTTACAGAACGCTCCCCTACCACTCAGAATAAATTCTGAATCCGCAGCTTCGGTGCATAGTTTAGCCCCGTTACATCTTCCGCGCAGACCGACTCGACCAGTGAGCTATTACGCTTTCTTTAAAGGATGGCTGCTTCTAAGCCAACCTCCTGGCTGTCTGGGCCTTTCCACATCGTTTCCCACTTAACTATGACTTTGGGACCTTAGCTGGCGGTCTGGGTTGTTTCCCTCTTCACGACGGACGTTAGCACCCGCCGTGTGTCTCCCGGATAGTACTTTACGGTATTCGGAGTTTGCAAAGGGTTGGTAAGTCGGGATGACCCCCTAGCCTTAACAGTGCTCTACCCCCGTAAGTATTCGTCCGAGGCTCTACCTAAATAGATTTCGGGGAGAACCAGCTATCTCCCGGTTTGATTAGCCTTTCACTCCTAGCCACAGGTCATCCCCTAACTTTTCAACGTTAGTGGGTTCGGTCCTCCAGTTGATGTTACTCAACCTTCAACCTGCCCATGGCTAGATCACCGGGTTTCGGGTCTATACCTTGCAACTATTCGCCCAGTTAAGACTCGGTTTCCCTACGGCTACCCTAATCGGTTAACCTCGCTACAAAATATAAGTCGCTGACCCATTATACAAAAGGTACGCAGTCACAGAACAAGTCTGCTCCTACTGCTTGTACGTACACGGTTTCAGGTTCTATTTCACTCCCCTCACAGGGGTTCTTTTCGCCTTTCCCTCACGGTACTGGTTCACTATCGGTCAGTTGGGAGTATTTAGCCTTAGATGATGGTCCACCTATATTCAGTCAAAGTTTCACGTGCTCCGACCTACTCGATTTCACTTAAAATGTCTTTTCATGTACGGGACTATCACCCTGTATCGTGGCACTTTCCAGAGCCTTCCATTAACACATAATAAGCTTAAGGGCTGTTCCGATTTCGCTCGCCGCTACTTTCGGAATCTCGGTTGATTTCTTTTCCTACGGGTACTTAGATGTTTCAGTTCTCCGCGTTCGCCTCGTTAACCTATGTATTCAGTTAACGATACCTGCAAGCAGGTGGGTTTCCCCATTCGGAAATCCTAGTCTCAAGTGCTTTTTACTAGCTTGACTAGGCTTATCGCAAGTTAATACGTCCTTCATCGCCTCCAACTGCCAAGGCATCCACCGTGTACGCTTAGTCACTTAACCATACAACCCAAACGGGTCTTTGTTGTGTGACAGTTTAACTTCGCCAGAAGTTAATATTGAATACTAAAGTAGATACCAATCAATCAACTCATAAGAGTGATTAAATGGCACTGAATGATACTGCTATCATTCTTTTTTACTTTTGAAAACTCTGTACAAATACATTGTATTCATACGAATTTTATTATCAGCTTTTCCAAATTTTTAAAGAGCA
>NZ_PNDY01000025.1:0-8715 GCF_005886645.1 Pseudoalteromonas sp. S408
AATAGAGCCTTTTTCGTAACCAATGGCGACAATAATCGCCTGCTGCATTTTGCCGCTATTCATAGGAAACCGTGTAGCCCCTGCCACTATAGGGAAGGTATACGGCGCATCGGTTAAATAAATAACGGGGTATGTTTTATTTAGCTTATTTTTATATGACTTAGGCAATTGAATGTAAACAGGATAAACGCGCTTACTGGACAGTTCGGTTAGTTGAATAACGCTACTTCTAGGAATTTCGTAAGGCGTATTTGCACTTAATTTAAAACACGTTAATAC
This sequence comes from Pseudoalteromonas sp. S408, assembly GCF_005886645.1. Lineage (NCBI taxonomy): Bacteria > Pseudomonadati > Pseudomonadota > Gammaproteobacteria > Alteromonadales > Pseudoalteromonadaceae > Pseudoalteromonas > Pseudoalteromonas sp. S408. The sequence goes on from NZ_PNDY01000025.1 coordinate 280, forward strand.
ACAAAATAATAATAACCATTTTAAAGGAGAATTAGTTTTCATATTAGGAGTCAATTCTTTTTAATTCGCTGCGCACAGGGAGGTCTTCGGGTTGGATTAAATCCCAAACCAAGCCTAGTTTTTCTAGCTTTTTAAGTACTAGCCAACCAACATCTAATTGACCTTTTTCCAATGCAAAATTGGCTGAACCAGGAAATGCGTGATGGTTGTTATGATAACTTTCACCCATTGTTAGCAACGCAGCAAAAGGGACGTTATAACCTTGAATACGCGCTTGGTTTACATGCCAATGCCTTTGACCAATATTATGTGCCAAGTAACCTATCAGCCAATGACCTATAATTGAGATGCTTACTCTCACGCATATACCCCAAATAACCCAAGATATACCTCCTAACAACAATAGTAAAAACGCTAAAGGGAGCTGTTGTAACATCCATGTTTTATCCATCCAACTATACACTCGACTTTCTATTACCTTAGTTTCTATATTAAATGTAGGTGAATTATTTAATCTAATATCGTAAAAGAGTTGCCAACAAAAGTCTTTCCACATAGGTTGCTTATGGCCAAAGTAATCATGACACGCAGGTTGTCGCTGCGCCCAGTCGCGCATATCATGGGTTTTAATCATACCAATTGGCCCAGCTAAACCCACAATGACACCTAAGTGTACAAAAAAGTATTCAAGCCAAAGCGGGCATTTATAACTCTTATGTATAAGCCTGCGATGCATACCCAATGAGTGTCCCAAACACAAAATGATGCTCGTCGTTGCAATAAATACCAGCAGCGCACTGAATGAAAATGTATACCACCCACCTAAAACGGCAGTTAATAGCATACCGCCAACCCATAAAACCTTTATTGGAGATAAAACTACATCCCCGACGCTAGCATTACTTTGCTCACTAGTTATAACTCTTTCATTAGTATACATTGCGGCCCTAAGCTGTTTCAGGAATGAATAATTCACTTAAAAGCATATCTGCAGTTTGTCCAATGGCATATTTTTGAAGTGGACCAAAATACCAAGCAGGATCTAAAAATCGATAATAATAAATAGTCAGCATCACTTTTGTATTTTCATTATCTACTTTTATAAACCGGATTTCGGTTCCTTTTAGCTTTAGATAATTACTTATGTAGCTTGTATCTTCTAAAAAGGTGGTACGAATATAGTCATCTTCAACTTGAGTTAACTCAAGTTTCATACGCCCTTTGTGGGTATTTGTTACAAACCAACGATGATAAGTAAAATCAATATTATGTACATCTCCCGCCGATAATGTACCTGCATCTATATTGTTGGGCATAGGGAACAAACTTAACAGCCAATTACGCTCTATATTTAAATGCATTGGCTCAATAAGCTTATTTTTTATTTCTTCTGGGGTAGCGCTGATAACTATATTTTTAGTTATTGAATATTCTCTTTCAAAGCTAGTACTTGGCACTACACCTTCAAATGCACTTAAAAAAATAACGACAGGTAAGATATGAGCGTAATATGACCCTTTGTTTCTACTCTTTAAATAGCAGGATAGAAGCTGAAATAAGTACATAAGAAATAATACGCCAAAGTAAATGGGCATAAACATGATCACACATACAAAGCCTTCAAACAAAACAATCGACGTGCCAAACATAACAATTAACGACCACAATACTAAATGTCCGTAATACCGATTTAAGCTTGGTTTTTCAGGCTTTTTAACTATGTACAGCAAAGCAACAGATACAAAAAAAGGGACGCCAACATAGAGCAAAGCGGTTCGGTCAAAGTTATAAGACATTAGTGCGCGAATGAGCAGCGAACAAACACCTATCAATAGTAGGATTGAAATATTTCTGCGCCGTTTACTTATATGACTAGGAGCTTTATTTTTCTGTGTTTTTACCATTACATACCCTGCATATTTTAATTTGCTATGAATACGTAATAATTGGTTTTATACCAAATAAACATGATCCATATGCCATTTTTATATTTCCAAAAAGCCTCTACTTAATGTGACTTGCAACCTATAAAAACCTAAATACACAGTTAAAGCAAGAAATTAAAGACAATAAAAAAGACGCAAATGCGCCTTTTTAAAAATATAATATGCTGATAATTATAAGCAATTACTATAAAACCTTACTTAGAACGATTTCGCCAACCACTCCATGCATCATCTTCTGGGTTCACTTTGTTTTTCTTCTTTTTCTTACCTGTGCCTTCTGGCTTTGCCATTGGCTTGTCGTTTTTAAGCGCATCAGCTGCATCAAGGTTTGCTTGGTTTACAGCAAAACCCGTTACCTCCTCACGCTCTAAACGAAGTTTGTTTTTTTTCTCGATTATTTTAAAGTGATGAAAGTCTTCATAATCAATTAACGATAATGCTAAACCCACTTCACCAGCACGGCCGCTTCGGCCAATACGGTGCATGTAATCAGCGGGGCTACGCGGTAAGTTAAAGTTAATAACAACAGGCAGTTTAGCAATATCTAAACCACGGGCTGCTATATCGGTGGCAATAAGTACTTCTATTTCGCCAGCTTTAAATTTTTCTATTACGCGAGTACGCTCACTTTGGCCTTTATCACCATGAAATACCTGTGCGTTAATACCACGCTTTTCAAGCTTACCCGCTAAGTGCTCACAGTCTTTTTTAGCGTTTACAAAAGTAAGTGCTTGGCGCCATTTATGTGCTTTTATTAAATGCGCTAAAACCGTGGTTTTTTCGCCTTTATTAACCGTAAATACGCGCTGTACTAAGGTGCTTTCGTCTTTGCTTTGAACTTGTATTTCAACTGGGTTAGTTAACAGTTCTTGCGTTAATTGAGTGACTTGCTCTGGGAAGGTCGCTGAAAACAACATAGTTTGTTTTTTAGCAGGCATTAACGCCAATAACTCAGCAAGCTCTTCGGTAAAGCCAAGGCTTAGCATGCGGTCAGCTTCATCAAGCACTAGGGTTGTTACTTTATCGAGCTTAATAGCATTGCTTGAGATTAAATCAAGCAAACGCCCTGGCGTTGCAACAATAATATCGGCGCCGCCGCGCAGTGCCTGCATTTGTGTATTAACCGACACACCACCGAATACCGCTACCGTTTTAATTGCGCCATTAAAGTTAGCTGAATACGATTTCACGCTATCGGCCACCTGCGTCGCAAGCTCGCGGGTAGGTACCAAAATAAGCCCTGATACAAAGTTACCTTTGCTAGCTGTTTTTTTAGCGCCTTGCTCTAAAAATAGGGTTTGTAGCATAGGCAAAGCAAACGTTGCTGTTTTACCTGAGCCAGTATTTGCCCCCGCAATTAAGTCACTTCCCGCCAAAATACTCGGAATTGCTTGTGCCTGAATAGGTGTAGGTTGTGTGTATTCAAGATCAGACAATCGAGCAATTAGCTCTGGAATCAGGCCAAGTTCGTTGAAATTGCTAGGATTTGCGGCAGAGGTCATAAAATATGCGGGCTCATTACTAAAATAGCCTGCAATTTTAGCGTATTTATTGCCCGTTAAGTAGGGGTTAGTGATTTTAATGTGGTTTTAGAAAAAGAGAAAAGCTGTTACTCCCTTTTCTCTTTAAATATATAACAATCGAGTTGGATTAAAAAGTGGTTATGTTTCGTCTTTGCCTAAAGCTATTTGTAGTCTAGCTTTTGTTTCTTTTAAGTAATTTATATAAGGATATGAGTCGTCTGCAATTGCTAAAGCAGACTCCACCTGCTCAAGCGCTTGGCGAGTATCCCCTTGCATTTCATAACCGTAGGACAATGCCGAAAGCGCATCGACTGATTTTGGGTGGTTTTTTATATTGTATTTAAACACTTCGATAGCATGGGTAAACTGCTTGCTACCCGTTAAGTTATAACCGAGTGATCTAACAGCGCGATCCGGTGGCGCAATCTGCTCGCCCCATTGTTGAGATAATGTTTGATAGTAAGCATCGACAGAGGCTACATCGTCAGTTAAAGCACTTATAGACATTTGTTTAGGTAAAAATAAGTTGTAATAAGCATTAAATATACCTGCAGCAGAGGTTAAACCGTGCGAGATGCCATCAAACGCATCACTATAGAAGCGCAACCCTCGCACTTCATGTGATTGCAGTGATTGCTGTAATTCATCGTACCTTTGACGCATTATGCCGGCTTCTTCGCCTATATTGATATAAACGTAGTTATTCAGGTTTTTTGATTTATTGATGAACGACTTAGTCGTCTTTACAGATGCGCCATAGTTCCACCAAACGGCAGGGCTGTAAGCAATATGCGCTTGAAATAGTTCGGGCTTTGCCTGCAACGCATATAGCGCAAATACACCTCCAGCAGATGCGCCAGCAATCACTTTATAATTGTGCGTACGATAACTTTTATTAATCAAGGGTATAAGCTCTTGCTCTATAAATGCTAAAAACGTTGCTGCGCCACCGCCTTCACCTACCGGGCCTTGTGGCTCTTTATTAATTGTGGGGTATAAATCTCTTAAGCGATTGGTGTTTTCAATAGCGACAATAATAACCTCTGGCGCACGATTATCATTTTGTAAACGCTCAATAACAGCGCTGGCAAGCGGTATATTACCCGCGCCATCTAAGCGATAAATGACCGGATAAACTTTGTTTGGATTAGCTTGATAACTCTTTGGAAGCTGGACTACAACTGTGCGCTCTTCGTTTAAAACGGCTGATTTAATAGTATGTGTTTGTTGCGTATAACTAATGGTTTGCTGTTTTAAATCAGGCTCTGCAAGTGTGCCACTAGAATAAAATATAAATAAACTACATATAAAAACAGCGGTTAATAAACGCATGACTAATCCCTTAGAAAATAATAAGTTATTAAAGCTAACAGACTTTTAGGCACAAAAAAAGCGCCTTAAGCGCTTTTTTAACATTAATAAAAATCTATAACCTTTTGATTTTACTCAACAGTAACCGATTTAGCTAAGTTACGTGGTTGGTCAACGTCGGTACCCTTAATTACCGCTACGTAGTACGACAACAGCTGTAATGGCAATGTGTAAACAATTGGCGCAATAATGTCGTCAGTGTGGTTTACGTTGATTACACGCATTGTGTCGTCTGACTCAAAGTGTGAATCTTTATCTGCGAATACGTAAATAATGCCGCCACGTGCGCGTACTTCTTCTACGTTTGATTTAAGCTTTTCTAATAGCTCATTGTTTGGCGCTACAACAATAATTGGCATATCAGCATCAATAAGTGCAAGTGGGCCATGTTTTAGCTCGCCCGCTGCATAAGCTTCTGCGTGAATGTACGAAATCTCTTTAAGCTTAAGCGCACCTTCCATTGCAATTGGGTATTGCGAACCACGGCCTAAAAACAGTGAGTGGTGTTTATCGGCAAATTCTTCTGCAAGGTCTGCAATACCATCAGCTAGTAGTAATGTTTCTTCAAGCTTGGCGGGAAGTACTTTTATAGCATTTACAATGGTGCTTTGATCAAGCTGTTTTTCTTGCGCTATAGACGCAGTAAGCATTAACAAACCAACTAATTGTGTTGTAAATGCTTTAGTAGAAGCTACACCAATTTCAGCGCCTGCTTTAGTCATAAAGGCAAGGTCAGATTCGCGCACAAGCGATGAACCCGGTACGTTACAAATGGTCATTGAGGCCATGTAACCTTGCTCTTTAGCTAAGCGTAATGCCGCTAGCGTATCGGCTGTTTCACCCGATTGTGAAATAGTCACAAGTAGGCTGTTTTCGTGTACATACGATTGGCGGTAACGGAACTCAGAGGCAATCTCAACATTACAGCTAACGCCTGCAAATTGCTCAAGCCAGTAACGGGCAACCATACCTGAGTGGTATGACGTACCACAGGCAATAATTTGCACATGTTTTACATCTTTAAATATTTGCTGAGCGCTGTCGCCAAAGGCGTCAATTGCTACGCGGTCATCGTTTAAACGCCCTTCAAGGGTATTACGTACCGCAAGTGGTTGCTCGTAAATTTCTTTTAGCATGTAGTGGCGGTAGTCGCCTTTGCCTGATGCGTCTTGCGTGATGTTTGATTCAATCACTTCACGCTCTACAGCGTCGCCGTTTTCGTCAAAAATTTCAACAGTATCGCGGGTAATGCGGGCTACGTCACCTTCTTCTAAAAATATAAAGCTACGTGTAACAGGTAATAGTGCTAGCTGATCAGAGGCAATAAAGTTTTCGCCAAGGCCTAAACCTATAACCAGTGGGCTACCTGAGCGCGCTACGATGATTTCGTTGTCGTTTGCTTTATCAAATACAACTGTACCAAACGCACCTTCAAATTGCTTAACCGCAGCTTGTACTGATGCTAGTAACGTAGTGTGTTGCTTACGAAGCTTATGAATTAAGTGCACCATTACTTCGGTATCGGTTTCAGACAAGAACTCGTAGCCCTCTTCTTTAAGCGATGCGCGTAGGCTTGCGTGGTTTTCAATAATACCGTTATGCACAAGTGCTAGCTGATTGTTTGATACATGCGGGTGAGCGTTCTCTTCAGTAACACTGCCGTGTGTTGCCCAGCGAGTGTGTGCAATACCTGTATGACCGCTGACGCCTGCTTTCTCAAGTGCAGCTTCTACGTTTACTACTTTACCTACAGCTTTTACAGTATTTAGTGTAGAGCCTTCTAAAAGTGCTACACCGGCAGAGTCATAGCCACGGTATTCAAGACGTTTAAGGCCTTCAACTAAAATTTTGTTTACTGGACGTTCTGCAACTGCCCCAACTATTCCACACATAGTGTCTCCATTAATTTTTTAATTCTAGTAACTCGCTTTGTAGTTACTAATCAATAATCTCTGCACAAATTAGTTTTACACCACACGCCTCAATCGCTTTGCGTTTATCATCTGCTAAGCCAGTATCGGTTATTAAAGTGGTTACTATTTTCCACGGTAATTCTAAATTTGGTATTTTTCGGCCAATCTTATCTGATTCAACCATTACTATTACTTCACGGGCTGCTTTAGCCATTACTTGGCTTAAGCCGACTAGTTCATTAAAGGTAGTCGTGCCGCGCTTTACATCTATGCCATCTGCACCAATAAATAATTGATCGAAGTCATAAGAGCATAATACGTTTTCGGCAACTTGCCCCTGAAACGACTCAGAATGTGGATCCCATGTACCACCGGTCATTAAAAGTGTTGGCTCGTTTTCAAGTGAAAGTAAACGGCTCGCCACTTTAATCGCATTGGTCATTACAACTAACCCGCGTTTATTTGCAAGTTCTGGGATCATTGCGGCCGTAGTGCGCCCGCTATCAATAATAATGCGGTTATGATCTTTTATAAGTGCAGCTGCAGCCTTAGCTATAGCTACTTTGCGCTTTGAGTCTATCTCGTCACTTACAATTTCTTTAGGCAGTGCAATAGCTCCACCATAACGGCGCAGTAACAAGCCGCTTTTTTCAAGCGCGGTTAAATCTTTACGAATGGTTACTTCAGATGTTTGAAACTGCTCAGCGAGCTTTTCAACAGCCACTTCACCTAGCTCATTTACCTGAGTAAGTATTAAATGACGGCGTTGCTGTGTGTTTCGTTTAGTCATAAAGCTCGTAAATTAAGTTTCGTTTCGAAAGATATGTAATTCTAAACGAAACTAGTTAAATGGCAAGTGAACGAGCAAAAATAAAGCAGCTTTCAACGAGTAATAATAAAGGTAAAATAGCTTTAGCACCTTTTAACTAAACAAAGAAACCCTAATGCAGCCATTTAATAGCTTAAACAAAGAGCTTTTAGCCCTACGTAAACAAACAGGCGAAATATGCCGACTCTTTAATAAAAGCCCGAGTAAAGGCAATTTAAAACGTATTAAAGAGCGATTCGCTCAATGCGGTGAAGGGGTAATTATAGAATCAGGTTTTCATTGCGATTATGGTAATCAAATAACTATTGGTGATCGTACTTTTATAAACATTAACTGTACTGTTTTAGACGCCCCAATTAATGAAGCTTCAATTACAATTGGTGATGACTGCTTAATTGGTCCTAACGTGCAGTTGTTAGCGGTATTTCATGCTGTTAACCCTACACAGCGACTCAATAAAGAAAACTTTGCATCACCTATCACAATAGGTAATAACGTGTGGATTGGCGCAGGCGCTATTATTTTAGCAGGAGTATCTATTGGGGATAACAGTGTAATAGGTACTGGCTCGGTCGTTACCAAAAGTGTAAAGGCGAATACAGTTTTTGCTGGTAATCCAGCTCGACAAATAAGAGCATTATAATCAATGTGTTTTTAGTGTCAGGAGTCACATTGAAATGCTGCACTATCATGGCCAATGCATTGGATAGCCAAAACACTATTCACAAAGAGGCGCTTCGCTTAAGAGAGGCTGCGCTTTAGAGAAAGAAATACTTAATTTTTACTTTTCTTTAGATGTAAAAAAGCCCGACTCTTTCGAATCGGGCTTTCTTGTATTTGAAGCCTGGTAATGT
>NZ_PNDY01000026.1:0-18617 GCF_005886645.1 Pseudoalteromonas sp. S408
AAATTTGTGTGAATTAAACCTATAAAGTAAGGCCTCCTCTTAAAGAGGAGGCCTTACTTTATAGGTTATTCTTTATTTCAATTAGGCAAAAATATTACGGTATTCATTGCAAGACGTTGCGCGTTTGCTCTTTTAATGAAACAAGGGATTAAACCATTAAAGAGAAGCCGCTTTCAGCGGATGGTCTCGTCGCTGCGCTACTCAACCATTGGGCCTAAAACGCACGCCAGCTCTGGTGTTGCTCCGCAACGAGCTGACTCGACGCGCTATCGCGCTAGCGTTGTAGACCCAGCGCGAATGCACCTCACTACGCTCTGTACCAACCGCCATACTGCCGCGCCTGACAATGCAATGGGTGCCCCATAATTTGCATTTTTCATCTGCTGTAATTTTCTACGAAAATTATGGTTCGATATCAATTTGTGCCAAATTTTAATCGAATTTCGCTGATGCGAAACACTATCGCGGTTGGTACAGACCAGCTGTACATTCGCGCGGTCTCCATGTGTCTGCGGCTTCGCCTACAACACATTACGCGCTTGTTGGCCTCATTCTGAGGCGCTTTTTTGCAGTTTTTCGTGCCGAAAAATGCGTTTTTTATAACGTCTTTCAGACAAAACCGCCTTCAAATTAAACTTATTAATGAATTTTTTAGATAAATAGGAAAGGTTTTTTGCTTAAAAAAAATTAAGTAAAAATAGAAGAGGAGTTAATGCCTTATACAAACTGTTTGTTGCTGAGCTGCGCAGTCAAACAGTTTGTTTTTTATCACGAAATCATTAAATTTGAAAGTATAAATTAATGATTATTAAGGTTAAAAAATGAAAAATAATGACGCTAGTGATATTGCTATTAATCCAACAACAGGATTACCTATCACAAATGCGAGCGCTAACATCTTAGACGTTGGGGGCAATGTGATGGGCCAATCTAATCGAGTAATGACTGTTTACGAGATAGAAGATTCGATAGCGGATTTAAACGATGATGGCTGCTTTGATGCTTTTGACCCGTTCGATGACGGCTTTTAATGCCCAAAATTTTGAAAGCTATTAGTCGATATCGAATAGAAATTGTTTATTCGACTATTACTTTTAGTGGCTCATCTATATTGTTTTTACAGTACAAGTCGACTCAAAACTTTGCCTGGTTTATAGCTCTGAGTTTTTTTTGCACTAAAATGATTATTGGCATTATTAATTATGAAAAATATTGCCAGAGTAATAAACGCGCCATGAAAAGCATGCTCAAATATTTGTTATTTAAATTTGTATAAAACTGTTTATTTGTCCTAAACGCAAAGCGTCCTGATTTTATCAAGGCGCTTTTTGAGTTTTATGGTTCAGAAAAAGTGTGACTCTAATACTCAAGTCTATTTCTATGCTAATACTTGGTGATATTAATAAAAAATATTGTAAACTCGACACTTAAAAAATAATTGTCCGATCTCTCTTATTTATATTTTCAGAAGTTGGGTATTGGTTAACAAGGAAGTAAATTAATGTATTACAGTGAAGTCAAAGAGCAGTACCTTGCTCATTTAAAGCAATCAAAAAATAGCATTACCGCTTATAAAGCCATAGTAAATTATAGTAATAAAACACCTACTGAAATTTCCGACGAGTCTTTTGAGTACTTAGAACATGAGTTTGAGGGAGTGTTTTTTACTCAGGGAAACAATAAGAGGCAAATATTAAAATCTACAGGTAAATATTTAATTGGTTTTTTATCATTAGGTGGTACTTATCACCTAGCACTTCAAAATAAACATTACGAAGACTTACACAACAGCTTGTATAAGCCAGTATTTGAAAGCTTAAAACTGATTAATGATGAGACTAATAAAGCCTTAAATTCTATCGGTTTTACATTAGAGAAAACAAATAAGCTTTTGAAAAGAGTTGGAAAGGTTTTACAAACTAAATCTAATGTTAAAAGTGACAGCAAAGCAGTTGATCAAAAAGTAACTTTAATTCAGTTAAAGCAGTTCTCCGATGGTTTCAAAACTTCACTCAAAGCAGGGTTTGGTGGTTTAGTGGGTGGTACTTCAGCTGTTGGTGCTTGGGGCGTCGTTACCATTATAGGTAGTGCATCTACAGGTACTGCTATTACCTCACTCTCTGGTATAGCTGCAACAAACGCAACACTAGCTTGGTTTGGTGGTGGCTCTATCGCTGCAGGTGGAGCTGGTATGGCTGGAGGGTTTATGGTTTTAGGTGGCATAATAGCAGCTCCCGCAATGTACTTTGCAGTAACAGGTTCATATAAAAAAGTCGAAAAAATAAAGATGAAAAAAGTTGAATTGTTGGCAGAGATAGAAAAGCTAACATCCCTTGAATCTGAAGCAACGGCTCATCTTAAAGCCGTCCAGCAGCATCATTACCACATTACCGAGTATGCCAATCACTTTGGTAAGTTGCTTGAAGATAACTTGAGGGTGTTTAAAAAACATAGCTCACTTAAGTATAAAATTTTTGGCGGACAGATGAGCGTTAAGCAAGAAAAAGCTTTTAACCTTCTGAACCAATATAGCAATGAGTTACTATTTCAGCTTGGTTATAGCAATAATTAGCTTAATACTTTTATTAACTCAACTAGCTAACTTTTAATATCTTTTATTTTTGCTTATTCACCCTATTTTATATAGCATCACTAAACAGCATGAAACACGTTGAATCAACGAGTTGTACGCAAAGCCTTGTTGGCTCATAGCGTAGTATTTAGGGATGGTTTAAGTTATGGATAAAAGAAAGCTCAGCGAAACCGATATAATCAGTAAGTTTATTCTACCCGCAGTTAAAACCGCAGGCTGGGATGATATAACCCAAATACGCCAAGAAGTTAAATTACGTGACGGTAAAGTAATCGTTCGAGGGCAACTTGGTGTACGTAAAACGGTTAAATCGGCTGACATAGTCCTTTACCATAAACCTAGCATGCCGCTTGCTGTCATTGAAGCTAAAGCAAATAAGCATGAAGTAGGCAAAGGCCTACAACAAGGCTTAGATTACGCCAGGCTGCTTGATGTACCGTTTATATTTGCTTCTAATGGCGATGGCTTTATTTTCCACGATAAAACCAAGCTAGGTACGCCTGATGCGCATAACCTCGAATCTGAAATACGCTTAGAAGACTTCCCATCACCGCAAGAGCTTTGGGCTAAATATTGTGCCTACAAGGGCTATACAGAATCGCAACTTCCTATAATAAACCAAGCCTATTACGACGATGGTAGTGGTAAGCACCCGCGTTACTATCAGCTCCAAGCCATTAATAAAACAGTAGAGGCTATATCGTCTGGTAAAGACCGTGTATTACTAGTTATGGCAACAGGAACCGGTAAAACCTATACCGCGTTTCAAATCATATGGCGCTTATGGAAATCACGCGCAAAAAAACGCATCTTGTTTTTAGCCGACCGCAATATATTAGTAGATCAAACGCGTATTAATGACTTTCAGCCGTTTGGTACGTCAATGACCAAAATTACCGGCAGAACAATCGACCCTGCTTACGAAATACACCTAGCACTTTATCAAGCGCTTACAGGGCCAGAAGAATCTCAAAAAGCCTTTAAGCAAGTAGACCCTGACTTTTTCGACCTCATTATTATTGACGAGTGCCACCGTGGTAGCGCAAGTGAAGATAGCGCTTGGCGCGAAATACTCACCTACTTTAAAGGGGCTGCTCAAGTTGGCTTAACCGCGACACCAAAAGAAACAGATGAAGTATCAAACACCGATTACTTTGGCGACCCCGCTTATACCTATTCTCTAAAAGAAGGTATTGAAGATGGCTTTTTAGCACCATACAAAGTGGTACGTGTCGACCTTGATGTAGATCTACAAGGCTGGCGACCAACAAAAGGGCAGGTTGATAACAACGGTGAAGTAATACAAGACCGTATATACAACCAAAAAGACTTTGACCGCACAATGGTGATTGACGAGCGTACACAACTAGTGGCCGAAACCATTACCAACTATTTAAAACGTACAGACCCTATGGCTAAAACCATTGTGTTTTGTAACGACATAGATCACGCCGAGCGTATGCGCCGCGCCCTTGCCAATTTAAACCCTGAGCAAATGGCTAAAAACGATAAATACGTAATGAAGATCACTGGCGATGACGAACTAGGTAAAGGCCAGCTCGACAACTTTATAAACCCTAAACGCCCATACCCAGTTATTGCTACCACTTCAGAGCTTATGACCACAGGGGTAGACGCTAAAACCTGTAAGCTAGTAGTGCTTGATCAGAACATACAATCAATGACCAAGTTTAAACAAATTATTGGTCGTGGTACCCGTATTGACGATCGCTACGGTAAGCTTTGGTTTACGATACTCGACTTTAAAAAAGCTACCGAATTATTTGCCGATGAACGTTTTGATGGTACGCCAGAAAAAGTAATTAAGGTAACGCCAACCGATATTGAAAATGAAGACGTTGATATTGAGTCACAAGACGATACAACCGGCGCAGAGCAGCCTGATAGCGTATTCGACGATCAATCAACCGCTGACGATACAACCGATGCTAATAACGACACAATTAATGACCCCAAAGGCGGTGGAGCGCTTGATGGTGAATGGGACGATGAAACAAATAAAATGGTTAAGTACCGTGTATCAGGTGTCACCGTTAATAAAGTCGCAGAGCGAGTACAGTATTACGATACCGACGGCAAACTGGTTACCGAGTCATTTATAGATTACACCCGCAAAACCATGAGCAAGCAATACAGTTCACTCGACGACTTTGTAAAGCGTTGGAACGAGTCAGATCGCAAACAAGCAGTCATCGACGAGCTTGCTGAAGAAGGCATTATTTGGTCAGCGCTTGAGGAAGAAGTAGGCAAAGACATGGACCCCTTCGATATGATCTGCCATGTAGTTTACGACCAACCCCCATTAACTCGTAAAGAACGCGCAGATAACGTACAAAAGCGTAACTATTTCACTAAATATTCGGGTACCGCGCACACCGTACTCGAGAACCTTCTGTTAAAATACGCAGATGTAGGCGTGCAAGAAATAGAATCTATGCAAGCACTTAAAGTAGCGCCATTTAACCAAATTGGCAGCCTAAGTGAAATAGTAAAAAAAGGCTTTGGTGGTAAAGCACAATACGAGCAAGCGCTTAAAGAGCTCGAAGCCGAAATTTACCAAATGCCAACACCTAAAATAGCTTAATTATATGTTTGCTGTCTCTTTATATGAGCGACAGCAAAGCATTAAATAAATCAAAATAAACAGCTTTTATATTTGCTTTTAGCCGCTGTTTATAAAAATAATCAAACAAGAGAAAACTATGTCTATCAGTTCAGCTATTAAATCAATTCAAGATATCATGCGTAAAGATGCCGGTGTCGATGGCGACGCACAACGCCTTGGTCAAATGTCGTGGTTACTATTTTTAAAAGTATTCGACGCGCAAGAAGAAGAGCTAGAGCTTGAATTAGATGACTACCGCGAGCCAATCCCAGAGCAATTTTTATGGCGCAATTGGGCGGCCGATAACGAAGGTATTACGGGCGATGAGCTTTTAGAGTTTGTAAACGATAAGCTATTCCCAGAGCTTAAAAACCTAACCGCACCTATAGATAAAAACCCACGTGGTTATGTAGTCACCCAAGCCTTTAGCGATGCCTTTAATTACATGAAAAACGGCACGCTACTACGCCAGGTTATCAACAAGCTAAATGAAATAGACTTTACCGACTCAAAAGAGCGCCACTTATTTGGCGACCTGTACGAGCAAATATTAAAAGACTTACAAAGCGCAGGTAACGCGGGCGAGTTTTATACCCCGCGCGCAATCACTAAATTTATAGTGGCAGTAACCGACCCAAAACTAGGCGAGTCAATCATGGACCCAGCCTGTGGTACCGGTGGCTTTTTAGCGTGCGCGTTCGACCATATAAAAGCAAACTATGTTAAATCGGGCGACGACCACCAAATATTGCAAAAGCAAATACACGGCGTAGAGAAAAAACAACTCCCGCACTTACTGTGTACTACCAACATGATGCTTCACGGCATTGAGGTACCGGTACAAGTTAAGCACGGCAATACCCTAAATAAGCCGCTTTCAAGCTGGGATGATCAAGTAGATGTAATCATCACCAACCCTCCATTTGGCGGTACAGAAGAAGACGGCATAGAAAAAAACTTCCCAAGCGACATGCAAACTCGCGAAACAGCCGACTTGTTCTTACAGCTCATTATAGAAGTGCTCAACACTAAAGGTCGAGCTGCGGTAGTATTGCCAGACGGCACCTTATTTGGTGAAGGGGTAAAAACCAAAATCAAAAAGCTATTGGTAGAGGAATGTAATTTACACACCATAGTACGCTTACCTAATGGTGTATTTGCCCCGTACACCAGTATTAAAACTAATATATTGTTTTTTACTAAAGGCACGCCAACCAAAGACGTGTGGTTTTACGAGCACCCCTACCCGGCAGGGGTAAAAAACTACAACAAAACTAAACCAATGAAGTTTGAAGAATTTAAAACCGAACTTGAATGGTGGGGCAACGAAGCAGACGGCTTTGCCAGCCGTACTGAAACAGAACAAGCGTGGAAAGTATCAATCGACGATATTATTGCCCGTAACTACAACCTAGACATTAAAAACCCCCATGTAGGCGAGGTAATCAGCCATGATCCGCAAGCGCTATTAGCCGACTACTCAAAGCAGCAAGCCGACATACAAGCACTGCGCGATCAGCTTAAAGGCATATTATCAGCAGCCCTTTCAAAAGATAGCGAGGGCAAGTAATGGCTGAGTCAAATACACCAACCACAAATACCGAGAGCTTAATCACCGAACATCTTGATATTTGGACGACAGCGATTGAGCAAAAATCATCAGCAGGTCGAGGCTCATCTAAAAAGTTTTCACTTCATGGCATTAAAAAACTGCGTGAGCTTATTTTAGAGCTCGCAGTGCGTGGAAAATTAGTACCACAAGATCCAAATGACGAACCAGCCTCAGTGTTGCTAGAGCGCATAGCCGCTGAAAAAGCGCAGTTGATTAAAGATAAAAAAATCAAAAAGCCAAAAGTACTTCCTGAGATTAGTGAGCACGAACGGCCAATTGAATTACCTAAAGGATGGTCAGTAGCTAGGTTAGGTGAAATGTTCCATATTGTTTATGGTAAAGGGCTGTCTAATTCCGAGCTAACGGAATCTGGATATGAAGTATTTGGTGCTAATGGAATTATAGGTTATTACTCTGAGTACAAATATGAAAAAGAGCAGTTATTAGTTTCCTGCCGTGGTGCTTACAGTGGTAAGCCGAATATATCCCCGAGTCATTGCTTTGTTACGAGTAACTCACTTGTTTTAGAAAATACTTGGCAACTAATTTCTCTGAAATACTTTTTTTACTCGTTAGCAATTGCGGACAAGAAAGATATCGTAACAGGCAGTGCACAACCACAAGTAACGACAACTAATTTAGAGCCATTTACTGTTCTAATCCCTCCGTATGAAGAACAACAACGCATCGTTGCTAAAGTCGATGAGCTAATGGACTTGTGTGATAAGCTTGAGGCGCAAACTGAAAATAGTATTGCGGCACATCAAACATTAGTTGAAGTGCTGTTAGAGGCCTTGCTGAAAGCTCCAGAGCAAACCGCAACACCGGAACAAGCCAGTGCACAGTTCCAACAAAACTGGCAGCGCTTAAGCGAGCACTTCGATACGCTATTCACCACCACTGCCAGCATCAACACGCTAAAACAAACTATCTTACAACTAGCAGTAATGGGCAAACTCGTCCCACAAAATCCAAACGACGAACCCGCCGCCAAACTCCTAGAGCGCATAGCAGCAGAAAAAGCCCAACTGACTAAAGACAAAAAAATCAAAAAGCAAAAACCACTGCCCGAAATCACCGAAGAAGAAAAACCGTTTGAATTACCTAGTGGTTGGGAGTGGTGTAGGCTTCCTGATTTAGGTGAGTTAGCTAGGGGAAAGTCCAAGCACCGTCCGCGTAATGATCCAAAGTTATATAAAAACGGGACCATCCCTTTAGTTCAAACCGGTGATGTAGCTCGCTCAGTTGAAGTTATTGAAACCTACACAGCTATGTATAACGAAGTAGGCCTAGCACAAAGTCAGCTTTGGCCAAAAGGTACATTGTGTATCACCATAGCAGCAAATATTGCTGATACTGGAATTCTTGGGTTTGATGCTTGTTTTCCTGATAGCGTAGTGGGTTACACATGTTTTGAGGACCAAATTCCAACGAAGTATTTCGATTATTTTATTCGAACAGCAAAGGCTAATTTAGAGAAATTTGCCCCTTCAACCGCCCAAAAGAATATAAATTTAGAGATACTTAGCCAAGTTTTGGTTCCTTGTCCTCCACTCGAAGAATTTGAAAGGGTAGTTAATAAAGTCGATGAGCTATTAACTTTATGCGACCAACTCAAAGCTCGTTTAACCGACGCACAAACCACTAAACTTCACCTAACGGACGCCATAGTCGAACAGGCGGTTTAGTTATGGCTGAACCAAGTACTGTATATAGCCTCAATGTTGTAAAAGATCTGGCGGATAGTGAGTTATACCAAAAGCTCTATGAGAGTTGGGGAATAACCGGTAAAAAAATCGATGTTTGGGGTGAGCTTAGTATGAATGAATCCGGTAACTGGGCTGGAGTTCGTAATGCTAAAACCCTTTCGGGTAACCAAACAATAGAATACCCATTGTCGGGTTCAAATGATTTACAGTCTGGTGTGTTTTTAAATCCTGCGATGGCAAAAGCTTTCTTGGGGAGCAATAAAAAGGTCATAGTTGCATGTCAGCTAGTATTGGCGTCCCCAAGGCAAAGAGCAAGTAAAAATAATCCATTTTTGCTCGCCGTAGATGAAAATACAGTAGAGCAGTTGACTGATTTAACAAGTGTCTTATCTGAGTCTGAGCGCCAGGATATTGTTGAAGATTCAGAAAATACGTTAATACGCAAAGCTGTGTATGATCTTGAAGTTAAAGAGACTAAAGAGCAAATAGAATTAGAAATAGATGCTTTAAAACAGTCATTACAATCTACCAAGGCACAGACAGAACAAGAGGTTAAAAAGCTTGAAGAAGCGCAAGGGCTGAGTCAGAAAAAGGTGGATGACTTAGAAGACGTTTTAAAACGGCTCGCTCTTGAATATGAACAGTTAAGTGAAGATAAAGAAAACGTTAGCCAGAGCATTTCCGTGAGTAAAGCTGAGCTAGAAACGATGGTAGTAAGGTATCGAAAAGTCGAGGAAAGCATGGTAAAAAAAATAGAAAAGCTAAAAGCATTCATAGAAGAAAAGGCTGTTTTCTTAAAGAGTTTTGAATTTATTGATGATGATGAATTTAATAGTTTTGTATCTAATATTACTAAAGTAAGTGAGCGACCTGAACATATTGAGTTTAGTGACCACCTAAACGGTGATTACAAGCAAGCGGTATCTTATATTCAAGCTTATCTCAAAGAGCGCGATATACTTTATTCCCGCCATATTATTGAAAATTACCTTACCCTTATTAGAAGTAATGACTTAATTATTTTAGCGGGAGATTCTGGCTCAGGTAAAACTAATTTGGTTAATTCGTTTGCTGATGCTGTTGGCGGTAAATCTATTATTATTCCGGTAAAGCCGAATTGGACTAGCTCTGAGGATTTGTTAGGTTATTACAATCCTTTAGAAAAAAAGTATTTAGCAACTCCGTTTCTTGAAGCATTAATAGAGGCTCAGCAAAACCCAGAGGTTCCTTATTTTATTTGTTTGGATGAAATGAACTTAGCGAGGGTTGAATACTATTTTGCTGATTTTTTATCAAAGCTTGAAGAAAGAAATAAAAAACCAGAGATTCAACTTTATTCAGATGATGAAGCATCGCATGTATTAGCTGAGCTTAAAGGCGTTGTATCTATTATTACTGGGGCTAAAGAAAAATATAATAAAAATGGTGTTACCGATTTTATAGCGCTTATGCAAGATGAAGATGTTAACAATGAAATGAAACGCGCATTCGGCTTTAGTGATAAAAATTCTCTTATAAAATATCACGGTGACATTAGGCGCATGCTTGCAGGTGTAATTAGTACTCCGTCGTCTATAACTATCCCTTCTAATGTTCGTATTATTGGCGCAATTAATATTGATGAAACAACACATTATTTGTCTCCTAAAATTTTAGATCGCGCTCATATAATGAAGTTTAGAAGCCCACTACTGAGTGATTGGGATAAGATTATTCGTGAAATAGACTCTTATGATTATGAAGATGTAACGCTGCCAATTGTATTTAATATAGATGAGCTAGGTGTAAGAACGCCATATCCTAAATACTCTGTGAATGATGACTTTTGTATACAGTTTAAAGAACTAAATAGCCGATTCTTTTATCCTTTAGGTGTTGAATTTGGTATGCGAACGATTAGGCAGGGGCTTAATTATCTGGCGCTTTTTAAAGATGTAAATGAAGACAAAGAGCAGGCTATTAATAATTTTATTATTCATAAAGTACTGCCTAAGTTTACTTTCGATGGTAATAAAAAGTCGGACAAGTCTGACAAGTTAGATTTACTTAATAGGGTTTTAAAACCGCTGTTAGAAGAAATATTAGAAAGCCATGAAAATATGGATGAAGAGTTTTCGAGTATCGTGGCATTACAATCAATTATTAATAACGCGAAAGATAATGACGGTGTTGTTAATTACTGGGCATAAAAATGAAAGCTGAATTTGAAGCTAGATATGTTGATATTACCTGGTATGACAAGAACACTGTATTGGGCATTACTGAATCGCTGTTGCCTTTAGATTGTCAGTATGAAGTAGACAAGTATATTTGTAGCACGGTTATATATCCAAAAACTGAGGGCATTGAATGCGGACAGCTTGCGTTTAGATTTCTAAAAACAAGTACAGCCGAACCTTACTTTATAAATGGTGCTGATGACAAAGTTGCCTTAAAAAGGGTGGTTGATACAGAAACCCTCAAAGAATGGTGGATAGAAGCTGACAGCTGGTCTAGTAAAAGCAAGCGCTGGCAAGGGAAGGCACATAGAACCGCTGGAAGTATAAAAGTTTATTTAGCCCACGAAGTTTGCCAAGTAAATATTGGATCGTATGATTTTACTTTAGAACAGCTAGACACTTACTTGGCTGACTTTAAAAGTGACTTATGGGAGTTGATTTTAGACGAGCAAAGTTACGTAAAAGGTAAGGGGAAAACAGTTAACGAGGGTGGAGTTACACAAGATACAATTACACTGGTTAATAACCTTCTTTCCCATTGTCAAAATATTTTAAAAAATCCCAAGGCTGAGCTAAGAGAAGTTCAAACTCTAAAGCCAAGAAAGGCTGTAAAACCAGTTAATCGTACTTTTATGGAACTAGCTACAAAAGGAGGTAGCAAGCTTCTTACAAGCCGAAGCACAGAGCCAAGTTATAATGTTCCTGAAAATCGCTATATTCTTTATGTGCTTGAGCGGCTGTATAAAATTATAAAGCAATTAGTGGTGATTTCTCAAAATAAAACGAAGCGCTATGAATCAAATGTACTAAAACTAGGGTCACGTTTAGAAGCATTTGTTGAAGATAAACTGATAGATAAAGATTTAGTAAAAAAAGACTTAGAAAAGCTAAGAGATTCTTTTAATAAAGAAATTTTATCAGCTAATTTACAAAAGCAGCTCGAATTATTTAATCGAAATGGTTCAAAAGAGCAAAATGCTTCTGTATGTTTTTTAAAAACTGGCTCAATGACAAAGGGCGGTGATTCTTGTTTTTTAGCGATTAAAAATGAATATAGCGATAATTGGTTTGAGACTGAAGTTGCCACTCAAAATGTGTTTTTAAGGCAAGGTGAACCATTTTTTTTTAATCTGCTAGAGCAGGGCTTTGAATACAAAATTATGGGAAACCTGAAATATAAAAGTGGGTTTTCAAATGGTAAGTACTGGCATACTTATGAGTTAATAAGTATGAGTAAAATAAAAATAGTGGGTGGTGATAAGTTAACGCAAAGACATGAAAGTTTTAAGGCAGAAAGAAGCAAAGCTGTCCATTTTAATCATAATAACTGGGTAAAAAAACTTACTAAGAATGAGCTAGCCGAGCAAGAGCGTGAAAAGCGCTCAATTCAAAAGCGACTAGATTTTTACGCTACCCAAGAAAAGTATGTAGGGATCGTATTCAATAGCCTAGAACCTAAATTACTCAAATTTAAAGCGGCAATAAAAAAGCTAAAGAGTATGGGCGTTAAAGCATCTTCAATTTTTCCTAACTCAATGACATTCGTACAAAACCCTGATTATCAATTTATTCATTCTGGTTATAAAAAGATACGCGAGTTAACGAGTTTAACTGATGATGATTTGTTACTGTCTCTTGAGAGAATTGAAGAGATAGGTTTGATTAATATGCCTCTTCTTTATGAACGTTGGTGCTTACTTCAATTGATAAAAGTGTTAGTCCAAAACTATGGCTATACACCAACGGATGACTGGAAAAAAGAGCTTATAAATATTATTGAAACTAAACAAAATTATCAAAGTTTGATATTTGAAAACGATAGCTTAAAAAGAAAAATTAAACTTAGTTACGAACCAATGCTAGAAAATGGTAAAACGCCAGACTTTGTGATGGACGTGTTTTTTACTAGAAAAAATGGTGAGGATTATAAAAAGCGTTTTGTAATGGATGCAAAGTTTTACTCAAACTCTGTACTTCAAAAAGCAGGAGGGATTTCTGGGGTTGTAAAGCAGCTATATAAAGATAAAGATTATAGTGAAGAAGGCAGAAATACAGTTTTTATTATTCATCCTGTTAAATCAGCAATTACTGAAAAAGTATCTCCGCAGTCATGGGGTAATAATAGTTATTACGGCGAGTTAGCTTTATTTGATTGGGATAAAAACAGAAAGGAATATTTTCATCAATACGGTGCTATTTGTGCTAACCCTATTGAAAGGCTGAATTACTTAGATGAATTTCAGCGTATGGTAGGAATGTTCCTACAGTATGGTATTGAAAATAATACACTAAATGGCAAGGTTGATGATGTTGAATCACATAATTTCTGTATAGCTTGTGGATCGCACGATCTAATAGTAATAGAAAATAACAAAAATAACCGAATCAAATCTGCGTGGTATGAATGTAATCAATGTAAGCACTTTACTACATATAACCATTGTAATAGGTGCGATACTAGATTAATTAAAAATGGGGACTATTGGACTTACCACTCACAAAAGCCAATGGAACCATTGAATATCAAATGTCCATCATGTGAGAGCTTGTTGTAATTAAGCTACGAGATATTAAGTCTGACTTGAGCATTA
This sequence comes from Pseudoalteromonas sp. S408, assembly GCF_005886645.1. NCBI lineage: Bacteria > Pseudomonadati > Pseudomonadota > Gammaproteobacteria > Alteromonadales > Pseudoalteromonadaceae > Pseudoalteromonas > Pseudoalteromonas sp. S408. The sequence continues at coordinate 13,351 of NZ_PNDY01000026.1, forward strand.
TTTAAGAAAGTTGAGAATGTAGTTGAATATAAAATTATTATTTAAGTTGTTTATCGTTTTTTCGCTAGCCTTTTCTTTTGTTGCTATAGCAAAAGATGTAAAAGTTAAAGGTTACTATAAAAAAAATGGAACATATGTAAAACCTCATTACAGATCAGCACCAGATAGCTCAATTAACAATAATTGGACAACTAGAGGGAATGTAAACCCATATACAGGTGCTGATGGTACAAGAGTTAGGCAATATGAATGGGATTCAGGAAATACATCCTATTCCAATGACAGTAATAGCTATGACAGCGACATATACGATCCCCATTATTCAGATAGGGATAACCTTACGGATAGTTCTAATACATTTACTCAGCAGGATAAAAGTGAACAATATATGGGTGATGTATATGATGGTACTTACGATTTAGATGAGTATAACGATACTGAAAACCCTTACTATCAATCAAAATATATTGAAGCTGAAGGCACTATTGATTTAGTAAGTGATGCGAAGCTAGCTAAGGTAAGTTCAAATGATAACCAAATAGAAAATAGTTATTCGATCAAAGCTACTGGTCTTTTAATAACTATAATTACATTACTAATCTTCGGGTTGGCTATATTTAAGAGGAAATAAACAACCTGGATTACTTACATTTGTGAAAAGAGCAAAATAGGCTGACAATGATTTTTTGTTACACCACATGTTACACCGAGTGTTTTTATTAAAAAATAGTTTTATTAAATCAGATGCTTGGGGTTTTAATCTAGTGGTTGCAGGGGGGGGCAATTAAATCAATAGCTTACATTTTTTCTTTCTTATTTAATTTATGTGTAGCATATTTATTTGAGTGAGAATATAAACTTTAGCAAGTTAAAGGATTAGCTTTTGTTAGAGCAGATTTTTAGTAATATACAGCAAAATTATAATTTATCTCCAACAGTTGAGGTTGGTGAAAGAGATTCTTTATGTAGGTTCTGCAAGTTAAATGATGTGAAGTTCAGCTAGGCCAAAAGCATCTGATATTTTTGATATCCCTGCTTTTATAAGAAATCAATCTGCACCACCTATTAAAAGCTCTTTATAGGTTTTGTAAGCAAAGAAAAAGTTGTATTGCAATATGTAAGCTTTACTCTAATATTTGCAAAGGGCGGCTCTTTTTAAGCTTTTGGGTTTGCTGAACTATATTACCCCAGATAGTGGAATAAGCACTTATTGTGCTTTTGACTTTGGCGATGAAATTATTTGAATAATCTAATTTTAAAAATGATTTTTTAGTCGTTTTGTTTTTTAACTTAGCCTGTATTTTTACTTCTTTAAGTATTTCCTTCTCAAATAGGGAAAAGTTTTTATAAAGTGCTTTAATATCAGTGTTATATATTTTATTCGAGTGGTCATAATGTTTACTCATCGGATCGTGATCTGAAACAGAGTGATGAAGCATTTTTTTAGACTCAATTTCAGCAATTGTTGATGACCCAATTTTTTTAGTTAGCACTTCTTTCATATGTGATTTTAAGAAGCTGCGAAGTAGTGTTGGAAATGCTCCGGCTGAGCCTTTTATATTTATGTTATCTCGCGGGGCCGCTACCATGTCTTTTGGCGCATGATATTTAAGAGTTCGGTTTAAACTCTCTTTACTAATGGGTTTTGAGTTGTCTTTAACCTTGCAAAATAAGTAGGTGCGGTTTATGTCTGGGTTTAATTTTAACTCTTGTTGTATTGCTTTTTTCATCTCGGGTGTGAGTTGTATTTTAAACTCTTTTTGGTTTTTCATAGCACCGCGAGTGGTATGAGTTGTTTCAGGAAACGTTAAAAATTTAGGATTATTTAAATCATCTATATACGATAGACGAAGGTTGCAAATATTTATGGGTCTTAGCCCAGTAAACATCATCAGTAGTACCGCATTTATTAATGTATTATTTTTAGCTGTTTTTAGGTTTATGTATAGCTGAGAAATTAGAGATATATCAGTATATGCCTTACAAGGAATAGGCTTCGCCGTTCGAGAAGATATATAATTTTTATCTACTTCTAGGAATGGATTAGTGCCATTATTATATTTATTTTTTGCGAACACCCACAGCTTTCTCATTTGCTCGAATAGCTTAGCCACATGCGGACCACTTTTTTCTGTTAGTAGTTGGTCAAGCGTGGTTTCTATTATCTCAGGCGTAATAGTCTGAAATAACATATCTTTGCCAAAGGCATTTTGAATTGCATTAAGGTAAGAGCTGTAAGTTGTTACTGTGGTTTCAGCTAACTTGCTAGGGCTATGTTTATTTATTGCCTGTAAGTTTTCTACTTGTTTACTCACTACAAATTCGAATGTGTAATTAGAGGTGTTTTTTTTGTATATTTCGGCCGCTTTTAATTTCGCTGCTGAAAAACTCATAACATTAGAGTCACCAATCTTTGTGTTTTTTATGCCATGTTCTTTTTTAAAATGAGTAAAAAATTTAATAATGCCATCATGCTGGAATACAATTCTTATTTGATCTTTAAGCTGATACTTTGAAAGTCTTCTTCCTTTTTCTTGCGCCAATATAATAGTCGCAAGACTGGCTAGCTCTTCCATTGACTCGTCATTGTACGGTGGCTTAAATGCATTAAATTCAGCCGTGCAAAGGTCACGACTTTTAATCGTGACCTCACATGGTTTTACTGAATTTAATACTGATGTTGCCATTAATATAAAAACCTTAAAAAAGTTAAAATCATCAAATAATTGATGAGGTATCGCTCTAATAAGGCAATGATATGAAATTAATTTTTTTAACAAAAACTTTGGTAAGTCCAAATTAAACTTTTTTTAATTATTTTTTGCTTTGGCTTGGTCACTTAAATATCTCTCAACGACAGCTCTTCCTTCTTCGGTTAAGATCAAATCTTTTGCTACTCTGCCCGTATCACCAAGTGGCTGATTAATGAAGTTTACATAACTGCCTTTGTGAACTAAATGAGCTTTAATTCTATCTCTCAAGGCTTTTTTATCGTTATTTTCTTTTAGGTTTTTAGCTTGTTTACTTTGCATACCTGTAAGTCTGAGTTGTTGGCTTTCGAGTTCTTTCGCTCTTTTTAAAATACTGGCTTCATGAATTTTGAATACATTAAATTTGAGCTTTGTTGAAGTGCCAAATAGCTCTTCAGATTTATCATAATTCAAGCCGTTTGGATCGTCCTCTTTTCTGAGGTGATGCAGCGCGAGTCTGGTGAGTTCCTCTGCGTGTTTAAAATGATAGCCGTTGGCAACCATAATCGCTTTTGCGTTGGATTTAAAAAAGCTTCGGCACATTGTGCAAAATGCTCCCGCAGATCCTTTCATAACAATGTTTCTTTTATCTCCTTTTACTGCATCAACAGGGGAGTAATCTTTGATGATTTTGTCCAGCGACCTTTTAGCAAATGGTTTGTTAAGATCGCGAGGCTGAAGAAATATGTGAACAGGGTTACAGTTAGGGAGCGCATTTTCCATCCAGGCTCTTTGCTCTAAAATAATGGCGCGCATGGCTTTGGTTAAGGGCAGCTTATATTCTTTTTGGTTTTTCATTTCTCCACGAACCCCAACAACAGATGCCGGAAAGGTAATTAATGTTGGGAAGTTGGTACTATTGAGCCACTCCCACTTCATTTGTGGAATATTGATCGGGCGTATGCCTGTTAATATCATAAATCGAGCAGCATTTTTCTGATGTACATTAGGGGCTGCTGCGAGGTTTATCCATAATTCAGCTATCGAATCTAAGTCTGTATAAACTTGGCAAGGACGAGGGCTTTCTACACGGTCAGATACGTAAAAGTCATCGATATCAGCTGCTGGGTTTTTACCTGAGTTAAATTTGTTTTTAGCAAATCGCCATACTCTTCTAATTTGTGCAAAAAGCTCGATTGCTTGGTTATTGGACTCTGCCATGATAATTAAATCTACAATTTTTTCTAACTCTCCTGCTGTAAGAGACTGGAATGCACGCTTAAGCGGAAAATGATGCCTAAGCTTTTTTATTCTACATTGGTATGTTCTGAGCGATGAAGCTGCAAACTTGGTGGGTGCGTTGTTATGGCGCTCAATTAGGCTTTTCTCGTAAGTATCAAAAACTGTTTTGACAGTGTGGTTGTTTAAAACTCCCTCCTGCATTTGAGCAGTGAGCTTACGCGCTTTTGCTATTGTTAATTCAGGTGCTTCACCTAACTTGGTATTAGCTATGCCAGATGATTTAGGGAAGTTAGAGTAGAAAATAGCAGCGCCAGACTTGGTGAAAATTAGTCGAATATGGTGTTGCGCTTCGTATTTCGATAACCTTTTAGTCCTACTAGGTTTAAAGGCTTGTTTATAAGTGCTTTTTTCTTCAAAAAATATGATGTGTTGAGCCAGCGTAGCACACCGATTTATGTGCTGCATAGAAAATGGCGGTTTGAGCTGGTTCCATTCTAGTTTTGCTTTCGTATATTGAGCTTTGTTAAGCGTTGATAAAGAGTACTTCACTTTGTTATAACCTATATAAATAAAGGCCTCGCGGCGATTTTTATTGATTGAGATCAACAAAGCAACAGAGAAAAATAGGCATAATTCGCGGCTGTAATTTACACCTAAAAATAAAATGGTGTGTTACGAATGTGTGCTACGATTAAATAAAAAATAAAGGTTTTTTATTGAACTACACTTGTATGAAAAGCAGTCAAAAAACATTTCATTTAAATCTATGTTTATGTTTTATAATGATTTTAATTGAAGGGGCTTAAAAGTGGCTCTACTCATAAATAGCAAATGCATTAACTGTGACATGTGCCATCCCGAATGCCCGAATGAAGCTATATACATGGGGGCTAAAATCTATCAGATAGATCCTGAAAAATGTACCGAGTGTGTTGGGCATTATGAAAATCCAACCTGCATCAGTGTATGCCCAATAGATTGCATAAAACCTGATCCCAACTGTCGAGAAACTTTAGATAAGTTAGCTGATAAATATGTACGTATTATTAGTAAGTCATAGAGTCTAAAAACTTTACTCTTAAAACTAGATATATAAGTAATTATATAAGTAGTAAGTAGTAGAGAATTTTAAGAATGTATAAAACTGCTACCTCAATAAGAATGAAATAAATAGTTATGCGACTTTGTTAAACTCATTAGATGGGCTTTTTATAAGCTATTTAATATTCTTTAGCACTCTAATTGTATGCCTTTCATACTAAAAGTGTTTTTATTCAAAAAAGCGTGAATTAAGCATTGACCCCCACTCGAATATCCCTATAATGCGACCCCACT
>NZ_PNDY01000027.1:0-38013 GCF_005886645.1 Pseudoalteromonas sp. S408
CCCACCCCCCACCCCCCCCCCCCCCACCCAACTGTTTTTATGCCCCGCGAATACCCTAAAGCAAAATTCGCGCAGCGACTCGAGTCCCCTCCGGGGGCTCTTCCCATCTTGGGTCATGATGGATTCGAACCATCGACCAATTGATTAAAAGTCAACTGCTCTACCAACTGAGCTAATGACCCGCTCTATTTTTTACAACTTTGAATACTACGTAAATCCGCCGATAAAAGACCATTTTAAAAATGGTGGGTCATGATGGATTCGAACCATCGACCAATTGATTAAAAGTCAACTGCTCTACCAACTGAGCTAATGACCCGCTCTTTTTGCAACATTTTGAGTGGGGTAACCATTCGTTTGCTGCGGGCGCTTATAATACTTATTTATAAAATGAGTGCAACCGAAATTGTCTCTTTTTTTAAGTTTTTATGCCTAGTTGACCAATTTTAGACCGCTTATGACAAAAAGCAGTCTAATCAAGCTGATTCAATTAATTAGATAGGCGATCTGTGGCTAATTTTGCAGCCGTTGTACTTGGATACTGTGTAACAAGTTCGTTAAGTATTTTTAACGATTCATCTCTTGCTCCTTGCTCTTTTAAAAGCGTACCTAACTTTAACATAGCATCTGGGCGTTTGTTTGAATTTGGAAACTCGTTCACAACGACTCTGAAGTGATCAACCGCTTTAATTCCATCGTTTTTAATTGTTAATAATTGACCTAACCAATAATGTGCGTTTGACGCATATACAGACTCTGGATAGGTTGTTAAAAACGTTTGAAATTCTGGAATAGCTTGATCGTAGCGTTTATCTTTCATTATAAGAGCTACAGCACGCTCGTAAGCCTCGTTCTCAGACAAATCACTGCTGTATGCTTGTGAATCATTAGGTTGTGCGTAGTCGGTCGCAGGCACAGCCGTAGGTTGAGAGTAAGCTTGGCTAACGCGGTTTTCAATCTCTTGATAAAGCTCACGCTGACGCTGAAGTACTTTTTCCAGTTTATAGCTTTGCTCTTCCGTCACACCACGAATTTGACTTACTTCATCTTGGAGTAAATTAAGTTGCTGTTGTAACTCGGCTTGCAAGAAATTACGCGATTGCATCATACTTTCTAACGACGCTAAGCGCTTCTCAATACTTGACTGTGAACTCGCAGCTTCTGAAACAGGAGCGGGAGCAGCCCATAACTGGGTGCTCCCGCTCAATATCATTGCTGCCAAAATAATTTTCGGCTTCATAATATCTCTTATCTTAGTAAACTAATACCGCACGGCGGTTTTTAGCGAAAGCTGATTCAGTGCGTGATTTAACCATTGGCTTTTCTTCACCGTAACTCACTACTGACATTTGGCTTGCTGATACACCCAGGCTTAGAAGGTATTTTTCAACTGACTGACCACGGTTTTCACCCAGTGCAATATTGTACTCTGGCGTGCCACGCTCATCGGCATGACCTTCAATTAATACTTTTACCGATGGATTTTTTACTAAAAAGTCAGCATGTGCGCGAAGTAAATCTGCATATTTGCTTTCAATTGTCGCTTTATCAAAATCAAAGTAGATTACTTGCTCTTGACGAAGTGCTTCGTATTTTTGACGAAGTTGTTCTTCAGCACGTTCTTCAGGAGAAATAGTTGCTACTTCAACTGTATCGTTGCTTGTTGTTTGCTCAACAGCCGTTTGATTAGATTGGTTTGCAGCACCTTCGTCGAAACCTGAAGACGAGCTACAAGCTGCCAATGTCATTACTGGCACAGCAATTAGCAGGCCTTTAAGTATTTTATTAAGTTGCATTGAGTAGATTCCTATTTTGAGTAAACCAGTAACATTACTGTAAATATGGCGACCAAGCTGGTGCCTTTACTTGTCCGTCTAGCACAGGTAATCGTGCTTTAAAGCGGCCGTCCATCGATACTAACGCCAGTACCTGTTTGTTATTATGGAGCGTGCTGTATATTATCATCGAGCCGTTTGGCGCTATACTCGGTGATTCATCTAGGCGAGTTCTTGTTAAAACTTGAAACGCGCCAGAAGCTAGCTCTTTTTTAGCAAGATGGTAGCTACCGTTCGTACGATTAACCATCACTAATTCTTTACTGTCAGGCGTAACTGACCCTGCAAGATTCATATCGCCATCAAACGTTAGGCGTTTAGATCTGCCAGTTTTTAAATTTAACTTATAAATCTGAGCATTACCACCCCTTTCCGAGGTAAACACTATATCTTGCCCATTTGGGTACCAAGATGGTTCAGTATCTATGCTACGGTGGTTTGTTAAGCGGGTTTCTTTACGTGTTGCTAGGTTTAACAAGTAAATCTCTGTTGCACCTGTTTTATCTTTTGAAAGTACCAGTAAAAGCTCTTTACCGTCAGGTGAAAACTGCGGTGCACCGTTAATCCCACGATAGCTAGCTACAACTTCTCGCTTGCCTGTATATAAATCTTGGATATATATTTGGCTTTGGCGATTTTCAAACGTTACGTAGGCAAGCTTTGTACCATCTGGCGACCACGCAGGCGACATTAACGGCTCTTTGGAGCGCAAAAGCACTTGTTCGTTAAATCCATCGTAATCGGCAACAACGAGTTGGTAAGGCTTATCGTCTTCATCACGTACTATTACATAAGCAATTTTAGTTAAAAATGCCCCCTTTTCGCCTGTCAGCTTTTCGTAAATCACATCACTTATGCGGTGTGAGTAGCGGCGAAACCCACTTTCTGAAATGACGCTTTCTCTGGCCTCTAAAATGTGATCTTGGCTTTTTACTAATTGCCCATTAGACATCATTTGCGTATTGCCACCCGTTATTTGACCACGAATTACATCTACTAATTCGTAACGGACCAAATAACGACCATCGGTTTGTTGTTCAACCTGCCCAACTAGAACGGCCTCAACCCCTTTATTAACCCATGCAGCGTAATCAATTGCTTTGTCTTCACTTGGTTGTTGTGGCATTTGCGTAACGTCAACCGGCTTAAACTTACCGCTTCGAACTAAATCAGCTGCAATCACATCACTTAGCTTTTGCGGTATTGGGCCTATTCCGGTGTATTTAAATGGCACAATAGCAATAGGCCTTGCACCGTCTACACCTTCAGTAATTACTATTTCAAGTGCAGCATTTGCGATGCCTTGAAACCCTAGTAGCAATACTACACAGGCTACTTTTAGTTTATTGAACATATCATTCCTTTAAAATTCTGGCTTGATTGTTAGGTTAATATTTTTTAGTTGGTCAAACACGTCTCTATCTTTCGATACAGGTAATGTGTCAGCCATTCGTACCGCTCTGAGCGCTGCTTCACATACTAGCTTATCACCACCTAAAGACTTAACTTGCGTAACTAAACCATTAAAGCCAAGGCGGATATTAACTCGACATTGTTGGTTTTTCATTTTTTCATCAATTAACAAGTTTTGTTGAATGCGCGCCATAATCAAAGCTCGGTATTTGTCAACTTCACTTGCCACTTGTTGCTGGCGTATTTTACTACGGGCAGCCTGCTCTTTAGCAAGTTGTTCTTGTAATATTTGTTCTTGTAATGCTTGCTGGCGCTTACGTTCAGCCTCGGCTGCGCGCTCTTTAGCCTCTTGCTCACGCTTCACACGTTCAGCTTCTGCCTTTTTAAGTGCTTCTTCTTCAAGCTTGCGCTTATCTGCCGCCGCTTTAGCTGCTTTTTCGGCCTCTTGCTTTTGCTTTTCTGCTTGCTTAGCTTTAGCACGCTCTTTTTGCTCTATCTCACGCGCTTTTTTAGCTTGTGCTTCGGCTTGTGCCTTTTCTTTCTCTTTGGCCTTGCGTTCACGTTCAAGCTTTTTGATATTTCGAGCCTCAGATTCACGTTGCTTGCGAGCCTCTGCAGCTCGGCGTTCTAAATCTCGTATACGCTTGTCTTCAGCACGCTTTTTATCTTTTTCTTTTTTTTGTAGCTCAGCAATTTTTTGCTCAACCATTTTTTGATCAACCGTTACCGCCGAAACCGCTTTTTCGGGGTCTGGTAAGGCCGTATTTAACGTCACTTCCATTACTTTAGGGGTTGGTGTATGAATGTTAGCTGACGCATACAACAAACCGCCCAAACCTAGATGCAATACCACCGACTTTACTAATGCACTACTCATTCAGTTAATTCCCCTCAAAGGACTCAGTCATCAATCCTACTGACGGCACACCTGCGTTTTTCAAAAAATCCATTAGTAATAGCACTTCTTGATACGAAACCTTGCCAGAACCTTTGATCATTACCGGTACATCTGGGTTTTTCATTAATTGCAATTTAATCACTGCTGCTACATCAAGCGCTTCCATTGGCTCTTCTGGGTCGGTACCTACGCTAACGTAATAATTACCTTCAGCATCAATTGACGCAATAATCGGCGGCGTGTCTTTAGTATCAACTAAATCAGATTCTTCCATTTTTGGTAAATCTACTTTAACACCATGAGTGATAAGTGGCGCAGTCGCCATGAAAATAATCAACAGCACCAACATTACATCTATGTATGGTACTACATTGATTTCTGCAACGGGGCGACGCTTTTTACGATGATACATTCGCTTGTGCCTCTATTTGTGTAGCTGCTTGACGGTGCAAAATATTAGCAAACTCTTCCATAAAGTTAATGTAATGAGACTCAAGTTTTTCAACACTATTAGAAAAACGGTTATAGGCGATTACAGCAGGAATTGCAGCAAACAAACCCATTGCCGTAGCAATTAGAGCCTCTGCGATACCTGGAGCAACCATTTGCAATGTAGCTTGTTTTACTTCGCCCAATGCAATAAAAGCATTCATAATGCCCCACACAGTGCCGAATAAACCAATGTAAGGACTTATAGAGCCAACTGTTGCTAAAAACGACAAGCTTGTTTCAATTTTTTCAATTTCACGTGAAAGCGCAACACGCATCGAGCGATGTGTACCTTCCATAACAATACTGGCGCTTTGAAATGTATTTTTTTTATGGCGAGAAAACTCTTTAAAACCAGCTGTAAATAACGCCTCAATACCATGAGACTGAGCACTACGAGATGAAATTTCGTTGTATAGTTTACTTAAATCAATGCCTGACCAAAACTTTTGCTCAAACTTTTTAGCATTTGAAAGCGCATCAGAAATCGCTTTTTTACGTTGAAAAATAATAGCCCACGACATAACTGACATAGCTACTAGCCCTAACATTACTAATTGTACAAGCAAACTGGCTTCTAAAATTAGATCCAAAAAATTAAGCCCTGATCCCACATTAAACTCCTAAATAGTATCAAAATACGTCAATTGTAATGATTTGTGCAATTATGACCGCAACACAGGTCATTTAGTTGCATCTAGTGTATCGAGTCAATTTAAAACTAACAACGATATTGCTATGAATAGCCAACAAAAAACGTTAAAAATCGGCGATGTAGTTCATTTTTTACGCCTAGTTACGTAAAAGCTTATTTAAATAATATCAATGCCTACATTAAACTGAGTAATTATATAAATAAACATCATAAAACACCGCATTTATTCAAAATCAATGCATAAACACGCAAAACTACATTCATATTACCAGCCAGAATACTAAAACTAATACCGAACAATAATACAAAATTATACTTAAGCACCATATTTCATTAACTTATAAAATAAATGATTATTTAAAAAACAAATTACAAACTACAATAAAACTAAAAGCATTAATTTTTTTAATCCGAAAAAACAAATTTTCTAGTTTGAACAATTTTTGGATATTCCGTATTATTATCACATACCGAGCTAGCGCACTAAATGAAATTGTTTCATTAGGTCCTGTTCTAATTAATATGATTTTTAATCGTATTACAGTGTTTTACTCTATTTGGATAAAACCTAACAGTGTAAAACATGGTTCCCCCAGATTACTTCCTTTAACTTGTTGTTAGCCCGCATTATTTGCGGGCTTTTTTTTACCTGAAATTTGGTTTAGTCCAAAAACTTTACTGCTTCGCGAAATGTTGTTTATTAAACACTCAATTTCACGTTAAAATTAGGCGCTTATAGTCGGCGTTAACAATATTTAACTTTATGAAATGCACAATAGCCACATATGCCTTAACGCCCTGTGAATTGTTGGTTAACCTGAACTCTGGATAATAAATCTATCTCAAGCAGCTATTTTCTGCGCAAACGTCGTTGAAGTTACGCGTCAATAGCCTAGCTATTGACGCGTAAATCCGCCTTGTTTTTACTAAAAATCTCTGGCTAGAGAAAATAAATTTAAATATCAAGATGATTCAATACGTTATCAAATCTCTTAACCAAAGTTCAGGCTAGTTAATGATAAAGCGAAGCACTTCTGGTAGCTAAAATGCGTTATAAAAGGAAGTTCTCTTGCTAAAAGTAATTTTTAGCAAGAGTTTAGGAGAGGTTTTTAAAATTAGTCTTTTTTAGGTAACAAGCCAAAATGATGGTACGCATTGTCAGACACAATTCGACCGCGCGGTGTTCGCTGAATAAACCCTTGCTGAATTAAAAACGGTTCAATAACATCTTCAATGGTTTCACGCTCCTCACCAATTGCAGCAGCTAAATTATCGAGCCCTACTGGACCCCCCATAAACTTTTCAATAATAGCAAGTAGGTATTTACGGTCCATGTAATCAAAACCGCTTTTATCTACGTCAATCATGTCAAGCGCTTGTTGCGCAACCTCTGCGTTTACAGTGCCGTCGGATTTGACTTGCGTATAGTCTCGCACTCGGCGTAATAAGCGGTTAGCAATACGTGGGGTGCCCCGCGATCTTTTCGCTATTTCACTTGCGCCATCGTCACACATTTCTAAATCAAGATAATGGGCTGAACGGCCAACAATGTGGGATAAATCTTCGACTGAATAAAATTCTAAGCGCTGCACTATGCCAAAGCGGTCACGGAGTGGCGACGTAAGTGACCCTGCACGAGTTGTAGCCCCAATTAACGTAAACGGTGGTAAATCTAACTTTATAGAGCGCGCAGCAGGGCCTTCACCTATCATTATATCAAGTTGATAATCTTCCATTGCAGGGTAAAGTATTTCTTCAACTTGCGGGCTTAGCCTATGTATCTCATCGATAAACAGCACATCACCTTCTTCAAGATTAGTAAGTAGTGCCGCTAAATCGCCTGCTTTTTCAAGTACAGGCCCTGAGGTGGTTTTAATATTTACGTTTAACTCGTTTGCGACAATATTAGCTAAGGTGGTTTTACCTAAACCCGGCGGTCCAAATATTAATAAATGGTCAAGCGCCTCGTCGCGGCTGCGTGCAGCTTCAATAAATATTTCCATTTGCTGCTTAACATGCGGCTGACCTCGGTAATCAGCCAACAGCTTTGGCCTAATTGCTCGGTCAATCGAGTCTTCGTTTGTTTTTTCAGTCGCATCAATTAAGCGATCCGCTTCAATCATGGGTTACTCACAACATCGATTTTAAAGATTCTTTTATAAGAACCTCTGTAGACATATCTGGTTTACTGACCGATTTTACCGCCTTTTGCGCCTGAGGCAATTTATAACCTAACGCAACAAGTGCCGATACCGCATCATCGGCTGCATTATTAGCGACTAATGTATCACTATGGGGTTCTATTACTGCACTGTCGCTAAACGGTGTAAATAAATCATTGCCCCAGTCTTTTAAACGGTCTTTCATTTCAAGCACTAAACGCTCAGCGGTTTTTTTACCCACGCCCGGTAATTTCACCAGCGATGTGGCATCTTCATTATTTACACAACTGACGAACTGCTGCGCCGACATCCCCGATAAAATAGCGAGCCCGAGTTTTGGCCCTACCCCGTTTGCTTTTAAAAGCTCTCTGAATAATGCGCGTTCTGTTTTATTGTTAAAACCAAACAATAACTGCGCATCTTCACGAACTACAAAATGAGTATAAACAATCGCGTTTTCACCCACTTTTGGTAAGTCGTAAAAACAGGTCATTGGCATTTGTACTTCATAACCCACACCGCTTACTTCAAGTAAGATTTCGGGAGGTTGTTTTTCAACTAAAATACCATTTAAGCGGCCGATCATTGTTATTTCCTTAAGCGTCCTCTAACGGTTTTGCTTGCGCTACCCGCTAGTTTGATTAAATTTTGTTCTGAGTGTGCATGGCAAATAGCAATTGCTAATGCATCTGCAGCATCGGCTTGGGGTGTACCCGGTAATTTTAAGATATTTTTTACCATATGTTGTACTTGGCTTTTGTCTGCACCGCCGTTACCTACCACGGCTTGTTTAATTTGCCTTGCTGAATATTCAAACACAGGTAAATCTGCCATTGCAGCACCTACAATGGCCGCACCACGAGCTTGGCCAAGTTTTAACGCTGAATCGGGGTTATGAGCCATAAACACTTTTTCGATAGCAAACGTTTCAGGCGAAAACTGCTCTACAAGCTGAGTTATGCCCTGATAAATCATTTTAAGGCGAACCGGAAAAGGATGATCGGCTAATTTTATACACCCACTGCCCAAATAAGTAAATTTAGCGCCTTGGTGGGCAACTACACCGTAACCAGTCAAACGCGATCCAGGGTCGATCCCTAAAATAATGGCCAAGTAACATTCTCGTTATTTTTATTGTAAATTAGGCTAATAATGCCAGAGCACTGTATAAAATACCAGTACCAAGCAAAAACAAAAATGCTCGCATATAAAGCGAGCATTTTTAAAACAAAATTAACTAGTTTTACCCCAAAGCGCGTACTAGTCCTTGGGTATTTTGTTTAAGGGTACGGGCAATCATTAAATAACCTAACCCTGCTACAAATAAACCACCAGCAAGCGGGCCTATAATCCATATATGTGGATGAAGCTTGCCCGAAAGTTCAAACATTTGTTGCTGCACAATTAACAGTGCTAAATCGCTAAAGAATGCAGCAACTAAACCAGCTAATCCGCCTAATAATAAAAACTCGTACAAGGTCGCATTTTTAATTAAACGGCTTTTAGCGCCTAATGTTCGCAGAATTACAATTTCTTGCATCCGTTCACCCAAGCTCGCTTGTACTTGCGAAATAAGTACTAGCGCACCACATAAAACAACAATGGCAAGTACAAAACCAATCGCGAGTGAAACTTGAGATATGGTGGTTTGTATTTGCTTTACAAAGTTATCTACATCGATTGCTGTAATTGTTGGGTAGGTACGTAATAGTTGGCTAAAGTCACGCTTTTGCTCAGGTTCTATCCTAACCGACGAAATATACGTTGCCGGAAAATCTTTAAGTACATCTGGGCTGAGTATAATAAAGAAGTTAGGTTTAAGCGTTGCCCAATTCACAGTACGAACGCTGGTAATTTTAGCATCAAACGACTGCGCGCCAATTAAAAAGGTAAGCGTGTCGCCTATTTCAACATCAAGGCGCTCTAACATTGACTCTTCAATTGATGCTTCAGCCACTGCGTTTTCACCAAACCACTCGCCTTGTATTATTTCGTTTTGAGCTGGTACATCTTTAAGCCATGTTAAATTTAGCTCACGGCCAATACCTGAACGCGCTTCCTCGTCTTTTTTCTCATTGTCTTGAAGAGAGACCTCACGAGCAACCAACTCGCCATTTACCGCATTGACCCGCCCTCGAATCGTTGGGTAGAAGTCAGACACTAAAATGTCTTTTTCAGCGAGGTAGTTATTAATTGGCTCAAGATCGTTTTGTGTAATATTAACTAAAAATGCATTTGGCGCATCGCTGGGTAATTGCGACTGCCAATCGGCAATCATGTCATTTTTAAGCACAACTAAAAACAGAAGCAGTTTAATGGCTAACGAAAAGCTAATAAGTTGAACAGCATTTACATTGGCGCGTTTTTGAATAGACGCAATGGCCAACGACCAACTATTACCTGGTTTTAAACCCAGTATTCGGCCACCACCAAAAATAAGCTTCGATATTAAAAACAACACGCCAATTAAGGTAAGTGTGGTTATAAATAAGATAAGCGTTATTTTTATATTGTTACTAAATAACCACATTAACAAAAACACGGTCAATGCACTCATACCCAAATGCACACGGCTTACCGCTAATTTGTCGCCTAAGTTACGGCGCAACACCCTAAGCGGCGGAATATCGAACAAGTCAAACAAAGGTTTAATAGAAAACATAACGGCGCAAATTACACCCGTGCTAATTGCCACAAGCCAAGGTTTAAACCCCCCCATGGGTAATTCTGTGCCCATACTTTTTGATAAGTACCCCGTCGCTATTTCTTGCAAGCCGTAACCAATTAGCAAACCGATGCTTACTGCCATTGCACAGACAAGCAATAAATGAAGCATATAAATTTTTCGGATCATTGAGCGGCTACCGCCCAATGTTTTCATCATTGCAACAGGGTCGTATTGACGCTCGCAATAACGTTTAGCTGATACAGCAATAGCCACTGCAGCTAAAATGATACCGAGTAAACCCGCCAACAATAAAAAGCTCTCTGCTCGATTTAAACTATTAGAAATAGGTGATTGGCGGTCTTTTACGCCATACCATTGTTGGTTTTCTTTCATTTGTGGTTTTAACCAGTCATAAAAGCTGTTTATGTCGTCTTCACTACCTGCATAAAGCTGGCGGTAAAAAACACGACTTCCAGGTTGAACGACCTCAGTTTTGGGCACATCTGCAATATTTATTAAAACACGGCGGCTACTTGAGAACACATTAAATGGCGCATCGGGCTCTTCTACTATAACTTTTTCAACATTGAATAACGCCGCACCTAGCTCAACTTGCGAACCAACATCAATATTGAGCGAGTAAAAAACAGACTCACTAAGCCATACGTTACCTGGCCTTGGGCCAGCATTTGCAATAATCGTTTCACCCGTTAATGTATTTTTTACCTTAAGCTGCCCTTTCAACGGGTATGCATTTGACGCAGCTTTTACTGAACTAAATTGCATCTCGTCGTCAGCAAATAACATGGTGTCGAAGTACACCATTTGCGCGGTTTGTAAATTTTGACTTTTGGCTTGCTCAATAAAAGCGGTATCAATAGCATGGCTACTTGCAAGAACTCGGTCGGCGGCAATAAATGCACTGCTTTTTTGGGCGATGCTTTGTGCTATTCGCTCTGTAACCATAGACAACGTGAGTACTGTTAATACCGCCAAAGCAATCGCTGCACTAATTACTGTTAGCTCACCTCTGCGAAATTCTCGCGCAAATAATTTAAGCGCTAATTTAGCCCACATCTGCAACGTCCTCGACTTCGCTTTTAACAAGCAACCCTGCTTCTATCTGGATAATATGCTCACATTTTTGAGCGAGTCCTTCATCGTGCGTCACTAAAATGAGCGTTGTACCGTGTTGAGAATTTAAGTCGAACAACAGCGACTCAATCATTTTTCCGTTTTTACTGTCTAGGTTCGCTGAAGGCTCATCAGCAAATAAAATTTTGGGTGTCCCAATAAAAGCACGTGCAATAGCAACACGCTGTTGCTCACCACCCGAAAGCTGAGAAGGGTAATGATCTGTTCGATGGCTTAGGCCTACTTTTTCAAGCAAAGCAAGTGCCTGCTCCTTAGCATCACTTTTTCCCGCTAATTCAGCAGGTAACATTACGTTTTCGAGAGCGGTTAAGCTTTGCACCAACATAAAAGACTGAAATACAAAACCAATTTTAGCGGCACGAAGTGCTGCACGTGCTTCCTCATCTAAATTATGTAGCGGCTCACCGTCTAAAAATATTTCGCCATTACTCGCAGTGTCTAAGCCTGCCAGTAAACTTAATAAGGTAGATTTACCTGACCCGGACGTACCAACAATAGCAACAGACTCACCATGCTTGACATTAAAGCTGATGTCGCTGAGGATGGGCAACTCACCTTCAAAGGTAGTTACTATTTTAGACAAACCATTAACTTGAATTATATTTAATTGAGAAAGCGCTGACATATGACTCATTCAATCCTACGTTTAGTATTCATTTTATTTTTAGTTATCAAACCGCAGAGTGCGGCAGCCGACAACACGATTTTAATACTCGGTGACAGTTTAAGCGCAGCCTATGGCCTTCAACAAGAGCAAGGCTGGGTAAAATTGTTACAAGATAAGTACAATGACGAGCAAGCCGACATTGCACTTGTAAACGCCAGCATTAGTGGCGAAACCTCTGGTGGTGCATTGCGCCGTTTAGATGCATTACTTACTCAATACCAACCAACTCATGTGCTTATAGAGCTTGGTGCAAACGACGGTCTTCGCGGCTTTCCGGTAAACAAAATGCAGGCTAACTTAACTGAACTTATACAAAAAAGCCAAGCAGCTAATGCAATGACCGCACTGATGGAAATTTACATTCCACCTAATTATGGTCCCCGCTACAGTAAAATGTTTACAGATAGTTTTAGCCAAATCAGCGAAGAAACTAATACGCACTTACTAAACTTTTTTATGCTCAATATCGCCGATAAACCAGAGCTAATGCAAAACGATGGGCTACACCCTAACAAAAAAGCTCAGCCGTTGATACGAGATGAGATGTACGACTCGATCAAAACTTGGTTAAATAAAGACTAGCTTAAATAACCAAACTTAAGTGAGCTTTTTAGCTCACTTGCCTAATAAACACTCAAACAAACAATCGCTTATTGATTTTTAAAAAAATACACGTACTATTGCACTCAACGTCGGTATGTAGCGCAGCCTGGTAGCGCACTGTCATGGGGTGGCAGGGGTCGAGAGTTCGAATCTCTCCATACCGACCAATTCATAACTCCCTCTTTTAGTTTATAAAATAGTCACCAACAGGTATTCACCTGAAGATTAAACACACACTCTACTTTTTAAAAAATATATTTAGTTAAAAGGCATTCTAAACAACAGTTTAAAAACGGCCTATTACGTCTAAAACCCAGACTTTATGCTTTCCTCGCCTGCTTGATAGGTCAAAGTATTTTAAAAGCCACCTTAAAAATCGATATTTTGCTAGACGCAAATTGCCAACTTAATAAACCTGCAAAATAATAAACCTCTTCTTGATTTAAAAAGCGCATTGGAGGCACTAAATCTTACTTTAAATAAGTTGCTATTCGCTTTTAACTAATTTGAATGACAATGAACGCTCTCAATTTTAAAAATGTAACAAGCACAGCTAATGCCAAACATTTACCTTACCTAAAATCCACACAAAACCTTTAACTATAGTAAAGAAAACAAATAACGCTGCACACTTATTGAGCATTTTGTTTAATTAACATATTATGGGGTTTTATTTTTACGGTGTTGAACATGGACTTTTCAGCTGAAGAATTAAACTTTATCTCTGACTTATTTAAGCCAGAAGATCAGGAAGTAAAACCAAATCACAAGCTTACTTTACAAAGTAGTGTACCCGCAGGCATTGCGCACCTATTGAGCAACGCAAGCTTAACGCTATTAGCAAAAGTTGCGCACTATCAATTATGGTTTCCGCTTGATTTAAAAATAGATCCCTCTGGGGTTATTAACCCTGTATTAAGTGCGCCTGAAGTCATTGATACTAAAGGCACACAGCGTAGTTGGCGTTGGAGCCAACTCAATATAAAGAGCGAGGGTTTTTATATTGAGTCTATATCTAGCACTGGCATATTTTTAAAACCTCTGAAAGATAACAGTCGCTTAGGTAGTATGAAAAATGTGCAGTTTACACTGCCAAACGAAGAGTATATTTCAATTGATATAGAGCCTATTAGGCAAAATAAGTCAGGAATGGCTGCAAAAATTACGCGTATTAATAGCGGAAAAGAGCAGTTAAGAACCTATCTATTTGAAGAGCATAAACGCCAATACTCGGCACTTTATGAAAATGGTAAATTAGTTAACGAAATACGTTGATATGTAAGTTATGCAGTAAATGTCTATATTTATTTCGTCTAAGTCGGTTTCTTAATTTTTATATTTTTTAGCCTTGCTTGATGTTTCAACTCATTTTAATTTTGGCAAAAAAAAGCGCTGTACAGCGCTTATTGATTTATATTTGATTAGTGTTTGGGCTTTACACCGTTACGTACCATATCTTGCCCATTAGTAAATACATCTTCGGTGATACCGCGGGCCAATAGTAGTTGCTGTTTATCATCAAATACGGCAATAAAACGGGTACCGTCTGAGTTTTTAGTCGCCATACCTACACCCGATACCCCTTTTAACCCATAGCCACCACTTTCTATTTCGAGTAAAAAAGCTTCTAAGTCTGCTAAGTTGTCGATTACATCACTTTCGTTATTCATGTTAAAACTCTTTCTATCTCTCTTTGCTTTTAGCAAAGTGGTTATACGTTATATCGGTTATTTTATAGAGCTGGTACTTAAAATCCAAATATTTAATACTCAGACTAAAACGATTCGACCACCAGCAATAAATTACTCACAGCGCAGCCGAACTGTTTGGTGCTTATTCGGTCGTAGCGTGTATCAGCATTTGCGTTCAAGCTAATTAAGAACTCATCTTGCTGAGCAACTGCGCTTTGCTCTTGGGCAAGGCACATGGCTTGGGTAAGAGACCGTAATTTTGCATCCGTTAATATGCTCCCAAAACGCTGAACTGGTAAAGGCGGTATTTTTATTGAGGGCAATTTTTTCCCCAATGTGCGCTCGCTCAAAGTAAATGAGTTATTGCTAACATCAATCACACTGCCAGCAGGCCAGTATGAATAACGGTATTCCTGAAGTTTTGAATTTGTATTTTGCTCAGGGATATGCACGGCAATCTTTGTTGTCTCGGGAGTTAAATAGACCACACCATTTTCACCTACGACCGTCATTAGATTACCTTCAGGCGATTTTATGGCGACCAAAGCGGTATTCTCGTCTACACCAAAACCATACTGTGATGTAGCTTTACTGTTGCTTAAAGTGTCAATCATCATGGCCAATTTAAAAGTGTTGTTTTGCTCACTAAAGTGCGTACTTAACACACCATAATTAAACGTTGCTAAGCCCTTTTTAGTGGTCAGGGTTTCCCCTTTTAGTACGTTTGTAATCGTTGCGTTTTCATTTGTAATTAAGCTATTACCTTGTATGGCGCTCCCCTCTCCTATTCCCACAATAACCGGGCTTGTTATAAGTGAATTTGTCCATGGGTAAGGATCGTTTTCATCATTAAATAAAACGCTATGCAATAACGCAGCATCGCCGCTATGGTACATAACCCCCGTACTGTTTTTTATTAATGTGGTTAATGCAACTACTCCACTTTTACACAAGCTGTATTCGGTTTGAGTTTGCGAAGGATACATTGACTCTCGGTTATACACTTGCATAGTGCTGTTTCTTAGTAAAGGCAGTTGAGCGCACCGACCTGTGGTTATTGCCTTTGCTAGTGCAGGCGTTAATGCAAGCCACTTGGCACTTATTTCTGACTCTGCCAAAAAAGATGTTGCCAGTTCAGCATACGCGTAGGGATCACGACGCGCCGCAGTAATGACAAGCATGGTCGGTTTAGCGCTATTTACTTTTAGGCTACCCGTAATAAATTGTAAAATATCATTATTTTTATATCGTGGAGTCTTAATTGCTTTACTATTTATTTTGTTATCATTTTTACCTTCTGACACTTCGAGCATATCGAACACATAATTGTATTCATGCACTGACAATCGTTGTAATTGCTCGTTATTTACGTCACGCCACTGCCACAGTAAGTTTTGCTTTGAAACATGTTCGGTTCCATTTTTGTATAATTGGCTCAGCACTTCCAGTGTTGCTTTTTTATTATTAAGATTACTTGTTGGCCAATGTTGTGCTACCTGCTCTATTTTATTAACCGTGAGCGAGTATATATTGCGAATTGTATTTTTAACCTGCTCACAACTATTAGACGAACCACCTGCGCACATTTTTGGTTCTGAACCCAATAATATTAGAGTTTGACTTTGTTGTTGAGCGGCTAAATTAAGCGAAAATACAGCGCTTATTAGTGTAATAAGCGATGTTAATAGCATGTGTTTATTCAATAAAATTTGGTTGCTCATAGTAATAACCTTAAAAGTGGCAAAAAAGCGCTGCAAGCTTATCAGTTTATTGGCTTAGGCTAAATACCTCGTTAATATAACTAATCGTGTATTTAATTCGCTTTTCTCTATTACAGCTTTGGGTAAGTTTTTTTAGGACGTAACTCAATTATGTCGATATATCGCATTAACTTGCAGGCTATTTTAGTCAGCGTTAAGCTAGCGCTTTATTTAATTAAATATTGATATTCCAAGGCTTTATAATGACTGACAGCACATACCCAATTGGCACACCCGGTACTAAATGGAACGACAGCGACAAAGCACAATGGCTAGCAGGGCAAGTTATAAAGCGTAGCTATCAAGATGAAGTGCTAACGCTAATAAATGAGCTTAAAGGCACATTAACTGTTGAGCAATACGGTGAGCTTAATTACAACGATGGCTGTTATCCATTGTACGCACTACAAACACCTAATTTTGATGATGCCAAACCAACGGTTTTAATTACCGGTGGCGTGCATGGCTACGAAACTAGTGGCGTGCATGGCGCGCTTAGATTTGCAAAAACCTCTGCTTTAAATCACTCACATCATTTTAATATAGTTATTGCTCCCTGTATTAGCCCTTGGGGGTATGAAACAATTAACCGCTGGAACCCAAACGCAATAGATCCTAACCGCTCGTTTTATGACAATAGCCCAGCACACGAGTCGGCTGCGGTAATGGCCTATGTAAAATCATTAAATCTTGATTTACTGGCACACATTGATTTACACGAGACAACCAATACTGACAACAGTGAATTTAGGCCAGCGCTTGCAGCACGTGAAGGCACAACTAATACAAATTGGAATATTCCTGATGGGTTTTATTTAGTTGCCGACAGTAAAAAACCAGAGCCAGAATTTCAAAAAGTGATTATTGAGGGCGTTGCAAAGGTTACGCATATTGCACCAAGCGATGAAAACAATGCATTAATTGGCGTACCGCAGGAACAATTTGGTGTTATCAACTATGCTGCGCGCGAATTAGGTTTATGTATGGGCTTTACCGATGCACCTTTTGTAACAACAACAGAAGTATACCCAGATAGCCCTAGCGCAAACAGTGAGCAATGTATTTTAGCGCAAGTGGCTGTTATAAACAGCGCGCTAAACTATTTAAATAAGTAGAGCTAGTTTTTTGTTGCTACGTTAATTAAATGTGTGATTTATTGAGCGTAGCAAAAATTTAATAAAAAATAATAGAGAGCACACATTGAAATTGGATAAAAATAAACACCATGATTTTTCATTAAATAATGACTATGGCAACGTTAATTTTTCTGTTGATAACAACATCATTGTTGCAGAGTTTTCAGGAAGCATCGATACAGATTTATTGAGCACTTTTGGTGAAAGACTCATTAGCACTACAACTCAGTTTAATAGCAAGCCTTGGGGCTACATTAGTGATTCAAGGAACGTATTAGCAGCGACGCCTGAAGCTGAGCTATTACTCACTAAAATTGGCCAAAAAATGCAATCTGCAAATTGCATTATTAGCGCTTTTGTAATGACATCTGCTATTGCTATAAGCCAAATGTCACGAGTTCTGCAAAGTGTTGGCAGAGATAGCTCTAAATGTATTTTTAGTGATATTACAAGTGCAAAGCAATATGTTAGTGAACACCTTAAAAACAGCCAAGCGGATTAATCACTTAATCAACTTGGCGATTAATTACTTAGTTTTTATAAAACTGACTCTCTTTGGTAATGGTAATACTCGCATCCTCCTGCGCAGTAACTACAAATCGTAATTTACTCACTTTTTGTTTAATGTCGTATCCATCTGCAGTCACTGTTACCGGTATCCTTTTCATTAAACCGGGTTGTACAAGCGTAAGCTCAGGACTTTGAAGTGTTGCGCTTGGTAATCCTTCAATAGCAATAGTGTAATGCATAGATTGCTGTGTTTTATTTATAATGGTCAGTGTGTATGGGTTTTCGACTAAGCCCTCATAGTTTACTCTGTAAAGTGCATTTCTATCACGAAGTACAGAGGCCTCTATGGGTGTGCGCTGCACCATCCATGCAAACATAGATATAATAAGCAATGTAGTCAAAGCACCATAACCTACCAGTTTTAGCCTAAATGGGTTGGTTTTTTTACCCTCCATTTGTTTTTCGCTAGCGTATTTAATTAACCCTTTGTCGTATCCAAACTTGGTCATTGTGTCGTCACAAGCATCAATGCATAAACCACAATTTATACATTCATATTGCAAACCATTTCTAATATCAATACCCGCTGGGCACACTTCAACACATAAATTACAATCTACACAATCACCTAAATTTAGTGACTTTGGATCGGCTTTACGCTTACGTGGCCCGCGGCTTTCTCCTCGCTCTGCATCATAAGTAACCACTAGGGTATCTTTATCAAACATCACTGACTGAAAACGTGAATACGGGCATGCTATTGTGCACATTTTTTCTCTTAAAAACCCAGCATTGCCGTACGTACACCCTGCGAAAAAAAGCACCCAAAAGGTGGTAATGCCAGACCAATCAAATGTAAGCATCTCTAAATATAAACTTTTAGCCGGAATGAAATAAGCCATAAAAGAGGTCGCCGTTAAAACAGAAATAACTACCCACGCGATGTGTTTAGTTATTTTTTTACGCCATGTGCTTAATGTCCATTGTGTCTTATCAAGTTTTATACGTTGATTGCGTGTCCCTTCTATACGTTGCTCAACCCAGGTAAACATCAACATCCATATTGTTTGCGGACAAGTATAACCACACCAAACTCGACCTAGCCAGTTAGTGACAAAGAATAATGCAAATGCTCCCACCATAAAAAGCATCGCTAAAATCATAAAGTCTTGAGGAAGAAGTGTTAAGCCGAATATAGTAAAGGTTTGTGTGGCTACATCTAACAGTACAGCCTGCTGCCCGTTATATTGAATCCATGGAATGGCAATAAACGTTAGCATTAGTAACCAGCCTAAATTGCGGCGTATTCGTTGGAAAAAGCCTTTTTGCTCGCGAATATAAATAGGCCCTGAGTTATAGGGCTTAATGATCATATCTTCTTCTTTAATATCAAACTTCATTTTGCTTACTTAATTATGACGGATGTTAATTAAGTATTTGCAACTTTCAGACCAAGCTGAAAGTTCACTTATGTTATTGATATTAAATTATTTATTAATTTAGCCTTATTTTATATTCGCGATATAAAGCGAAAATCGCTATATATCGCGATTACTTTCTAATACCTAGCTTTCGCATTTTCGAGCGAAGTGTACTTTCAGGTAAACCTAACTTAATTGCAGCGCCTTTATTACCTGAAATTTGCCAGTTACACAGTATTAAAACACGTGTTATGTGCTGTTTTTGCGCCTCATCGAGAGTGAGAGATGAATCCATACTAGGCGTATTTTCACCACTAAGTGGTTGATTAAGCTGTAGTACAGGTTGTTTAGATAAGATTGCTTCGCGTTCTAACACATTTTGCAGCTCTCTAATATTACCTGGCCAATCATAGGCTTGAAGTTTAGTAATAGCTTTTTGAGTCAAGCCTTTTAGCTGCTTACCTAAACGTTTATTTAATTGCTGTATTAAGTTGCTGCATAGAAAAGGGATATCTTCTTTTCGCTCTCTAAGAGCGGGGACTTTAATAGGAAATACATTAAGCCGATAATATAAATCTATTCTAAAACTGCCCTTTTGTACCATCTGCCATAAATCGCGGTTTGTTGCCGCAATAACCCGCATGTTAACGTTTAAGGTTTGACTACCGCCTACTCGTTCAAACTCTTGCTCTTGCAGTACTCTGAGTAGTTTACTTTGTGCCTCAAGGGGTAACTCGGCAATTTCATCTAAAAAAAGCGTGCCTTTATCGGCTAGTTCAAATCGACCTTTGCGGCGCTCGTTTGCTCCTGTGAATGCGCCTTTTTCGTGCCCGAATAACTCAGATTCCAATAAACTTGGTGTAAAAGCAGCGCAATTTACTTTAATAAAAGGGTGTTTGCTACGGGTGCTTAGTCTGTATAAGTTACGGGCTACTAGCTCTTTACCGGTGCCATTCTCACCCAAAATAAGTACCGTAGTGTCGGTTTCACTGACTAGTTTTATTTGCTCCAGCATATTTTGAAACACGTGACTTTGCCCTACAAGTCCAGAGTCTTGCCAGTCTTGATTTAGCTCTGCAATCAAATAATTGTTTTCGTCTTTTAATTGCTCGCTTAACTGCTTTATTTTTATAAGTGCATTTTGTAAGTCACTTTGTGTTTGTTGCTGCTGCGATATGTCACGAAATACTGCAACAGCACCAATAAGTTGGTTATTTCGATACACTGGGGTGGATGTATATTCAACGGCAAATGAGCTACCGTCTTTGCGCCAAAATATTTCGTTGTTTACTTCTCGGCGCTTACCATCAAACATAGTGCAGTAAATTTGGCACTCATCGGCAGGGTAAGGTGTGCCATCTACGCGAGTATGATGATGATATTGGTGTATTTTTTTTCCTAATAACTCATCGGATTTCCAGCCAGTCATACGCTCTGCTGCTGGATTTACAAATACAGCGTTTCCAGATAAATCAAATCCGTATATTCCCTCGCCTACAGCATTAAGTAGTAACTCTGGATCGTTTAAAAATTGCTTCATCATAACCACACCTCGCGAAATATCACGAGTATTATGACAACTTTAACAAATGACTGCACCTGTAACTTTCCAAAGTTATTTACCCATTTTTATGAGTAGTGGCTAAAAAGTCCTCGTACATCTATTTTTGCGCCCAAACGCGCCGCAATTAAATACAAGCCTGCAAGTTTTCGGTGTATGAACAGTGCATCGACAGGTGGAGTGTGCCACTGCTGTGATTGGGCGCTGAGTTCAAGCCCTGCGTTTTTAATTTTAAGTGCCAGCTCGCTGTTTTTAAAATCAAAATTACCATTATAACGAAGAGGTTCGCATGCCATTAAAAACAAATCTATGACATTGTTTTTATAGTCATCCAATATGTCATCTTTAAAATAACCAATTTTCGATGCTGCGTTTAATACGCCCTCTCGGTTATTTTCGCTTCCTGCCTTAAATAGTGCCAAATAAGCAGAACTCAACTCATTTGATATTTCTCGTGTTGCACCAAAATCAAATAAAACGATTTTTTGTGTATCTGATTGATAATGAAAATTAGCAAAGTTGGGATCGGTTTGAATAAGTTTAAACTCAAACATCTCTTTAAAAAACAAATCAATTAGCTGCTCAGCAACAAAACTCTGCTGGCTTTGTGGAAGTGCTGTGATGCGCTCTATTGGTTCAGCGTTTACATATTCCATAGTCAGTACTTGCTTCGTACTATGGGCAGTGTAAACATTGGGCACCTTAAAATTAGTGGTGCCTTTAAGCGCGGTTTTATAACGTATTAAGTAATCAGCTTCTCGCAGGTAATCGGCCTCAGCAAGCAACTGGGCTTTAGCCTCGTTAACTAGGGGTTTTATGTCGAGCTCTTTAGGTAGTAAGCGCGATAACGTTAACAACGTAATAACGTTATCTACGTCGCTTACAACACTTTTTGCTATACCCGGATATTGAACCTTAACTGCGAGCTTATCGCCATTTTCTTGATACGCTAAATGCACTTGCCCTATAGAAGCGGCTGCAAAAGGTCTGAGCTCAATGTGAGAAAAACGAGAAAGCCAGTCATCCCCCCATTGTATTTTAAGTACTTCAACCAGCTGTTTATGAGGCATTGGATTTGCATCTGAGCGCAGCAGCGCAAGCAACTGGGCAAGCTCAGGGCTTAGCAAGTCACCGGCATCCATAGATAACAGCTGACCTAATTTCATTGCTGCACCACGAAGGTGTGATAACTGGACGGCAAGTTTTTCAATGTTTTTGGGCTGCAAAAGTAAACGTTTGTTATCCCAGCCTTTGCCTGTTAACGCACTTTTTGCGCCATCAACCAGCATATTGCTAGCAACCCCTGTTGCCAACGAACCTAATTTTGCAAATCGAGAAAGACGAGACGTGGGCACATTACGCGGTGCAGCCATAATTTTTATAACCTGATTAGCCTGTAAATAGGCTAATTAGTACGATTAATTGAGGCTGGTCGATCTACTTAGTCTGGTTATTTATAATCGAGGAACCAGTTTAATTGCGCCTTGTGCTACTTTCATATCGAGTGGTAATTTGCTCAATAGCATCATTTTAGGGTCATTCATATTTAGTGTGTATACAGGGTTATTTGCTAAAAATGTATTAATTACATCCATTGCTTGATCGTCAAGCGCGCCAATGTTGCCTCTAAAACCACCCGCATCAACGCTTGACCCCAATAATTTTACATTACGTAAAAACACCGCTTTTTTCTCGCTGTCGTAGTATGGGCTCCCTTCTATTTGAAGCTTTAAACGAATTGGGTATTTAAGTGCAAAAGCGTTAATTTCTGCGCTAGAGTCGGCACCGAGTACAACAACATCGCTATTATTAGGCCCAATATCAACACTTAAATCATTAACGTTGAGCTGAACAGGTAGCCCCATCAGTTTTACTTTCTCGCTAAGTTTAGGGAGCTGTTGAGCCAGTGCGCTTTCTACTTCAGCATTTGTAAATGAATATACAGATACACCTTGTGTGCTATTACAGGCGGTTAATAAAAGTGTGGTAATAAGTAGTAAAATTCTCATAGTGAGCCCTTTATTTTATTGTATATAAAAGGCCGCTATTTGAGCGGCCTTTTAACGTTTTTATCAACAGTTGGAGTAACGTTGATGATTAAGCTGCAAGTGTCGATTTTAGCCGTGCTAGTGTCTCAGGTTCAACTGAACCGTTACTGAGCGCGAGTAACTGTTTTAAATAATAATTTAAATCAGCATGATCACCACGATGTTTATCATCAAGCATAGCAACTTGCTCTGCCATTCTAAGAGATGCATTTGGCGAACTCACATTCGCTAAAATTTCCATACGCGTTATGAGCTGCTCTTCATTTAGTGATGTTTTTAAAGTTGCTTGATACTGAGCCGGTATTTCTTCATTATTTTGAAGTGCACTAAGTAATGCTTCTAAATTAGCTTGCTCTAATTTAGTCATAAGCACTGACACTTTTTCATCAATAGCCTTTAGCAATGCAGCCACCTTTGGTGCAAGCGTTCTAAACTGTGCATAGCCCTTAACCTTAGTTTCTAGATCATGAAGTTGCGCACGCTGCTCCACCGCCTCTAATGCCGCTTCTAATTCAGCTAGTTCTGCAGCGGCTTGTTTATCAGACTCATTTTGCTCAAGCTTTTGTTGCTCAAATTCGGTACTGCGTTTACTAAATGCTTCATCGTTATACTGACGAAATTTTTGCCACATCGCATTTTCGGCTTTTAAACCTGCAAAACCAATAGTTTGCCATTGCTGCTGCATTTGCTTTAAGGCTTGGCAAGCACTTGCTAAATCGTCACTTTGCGATAGTTTCTGGGCTTGTTCAACTAAATCATTTTTAAGTGCAGCATTACCTTTATGAAACGCATTTAATAAACCAAGCACCTGTTGTTGCTCGCTTTTATAGCGATCGTTTAATACTCGATATGTTTTAGGGTCAACTTTTCCTACACTGCGCCATGCTTTATTTAGCTTATTGTATTGGCTTTCAAACTGTTTCCAATCAAAGCCATCTTCACTGGTTGGCTCTAAACCAAGCGTGTGCATATCTGTAATTATGCTTTCACGTTGCAACTTCGCTGCATCGCGTTTCTCTTCTTGCTCGGCAAAGTAACTACGACAAGGTGCAAACAATATTTCAATATGTTCATCGAACTGAACACCTTGTTGTTTTTCTTCGTCTGTATCTAAACGCCCAAGTTCATTCCAACGTGTGCGTAACATTTTTACTTGTTCGGCACGCTGCTGTGGGTCGGTGCATTCTTGCTCAGTTAGCTGAGTTACTTCTTCTAGTAACGCAACACGCTTCGGTGCAGCAGCGTATTTTTGCCAATCTTTTGCATCGGCAAGTTGTTGCTCTAGCTCTGCTTTAATATTTTCAAGCGGTTGCTGGTAGCGTGCTGTTAATGTATTAAATAGCTCTTCAAAACCTTTAAATACACCAAATGCCACATTAAACCGGCCTTCTTCAATTAAGCGCTTAACATCACGAGCTTTGCGCTTTGCCTGACTCTGATTTTTTTCAAGCGGTTTAATTAAGTCATTCATTAATGCTAAAAATTGCTTTTTATGTGTATTTAACTCCGCTTTAAACTTACCTTGTAATGTACTATCTAAAATAGATAAGTGCCCACGAGTCTCTTTAAACGCTTGATTAAAAGCTGAAAGAGTTTCGTCATACTGCTCAAGGGTTTGTGCTGGTTCAATTAGTTTTAAAGCGGTTAGTGCCTCTTTGTATTGCGCAATAGCAGTTGTTAGTTCAGGTAATTTGGCTACTTGAGAAAATAAACTCTCAAGCTTTACGATTACCGCTTTAGACTGTGCGTTGTTTTCAAGCTCAGTCTCTGTGATCGCTTGTTTCGCTTGCGCTACTTTAGCGTCGAGCCAATCTTGTTGAATTTGCTCAGGGGTTTCTAAACCAACCTGAAGTGCATTTTCAATTTCATCGCTTAATGCTTCAAGCGTTGCTAATGCAAGTAATTGGCGCTGTTTTAATGCTAAAAGTTGCTGCTCTTTATCGTGCTCGGTTTTTAGTTGAGCGATATGTGTGTCAAGCTTGCTGGTAATAGCGATGTACTTTTCATCTAGCGCTTTTATCCGTTCCGTTGTTAGCCATTTAAGCTCTAATGCTTGCCATTGAGCCATTAATTCAGTAGCCCCAGGGTTTACAATCGCAAAGTCTGTTTTTTCACGTAATGCATTAAGTTTGGCTAAAATAACACGCGTTGAATTTTCAACTTCTTGTGGCATTTCCTTAGCCAAACGTTCATTTTCAATATGCGTATCAAGGGTGGCTTTTGCTTCCCCTTTAGCGTGTTTAGCAAGTGGTTTGGTAAGCTGATGGTTAATGACTAACTCAATTAACTGCGCTTGTAGCTCTTCGCTGCCCTCTTTGAAAGCTTTTTCAACTAATTTTGCATTTGCTAAACGCTTAAGTAATTTAACGCGAACTTTTAGTTCTTTCTCTGCAAACGCCAGTTTTTCTAATGTTTTTACAGGAGCAAAGCGCTCTATATATTCACTTTTAATTTGCGGTGTCAGTGTGCTTTCGCTATTTAAAACGGCATTTGATATTTGCTGCTCGGCAATATCTTTTAGCGCTTGATCTTGTTTGTAGGCTTTCCACCACAGTGGTAAATCATTTACCTTTTGAAGCGCCTTACGGCGTATTTCTGCAGAGCTATCTTCTAATGCAAGTGTATTTAAAATACTTGCATCGCGCTGCGTGTCTAGCTTTTCAATTGCATCAAGACGAACCTGTTGCTTGGGGTGTTTCCATTTTGGCGTAAAAAGGTGCTTAAAGATCATGTTCACTAAACCTAGCTATTTCGTTGTCAGATTTGAATTCTTTTTGTAGTTGCGCTTTTGTCTTTTGGATCATTTCACCATTAGCACCAATCGTAAATTGCTCGTTCGATTGAGCCACCTTTGCTTGATACAACATAACCAACTGCACTGTTTGTTGCTTTTGCTCATCTGATAATACAGTGCCATCTGGCCATTTGCCTGTTGATGCACCATATTGCAAGCGTTCAAATAATTCTGGAGTTATATTTTCTACAAGTTTATCGATATTCATGTCATCTTTTCTTTTTAAGAGTCACTAAAACAATACGGTTAATAAGATACCAAATACACCCTACGCCAATGGCGATGGTGTAAGCATACCACTCAAGGGTTTCTTTTTGCGGTTGTAAAAAATACAAACAGAAAAAACCACCCAAAAATATGATAAGTGCTAAGAAGGAGTGATTTATAAACATCTGCTTTTTTTTAATTTGCTGTTCGCGCTGAAGTTGTTGAACCTGCTCGTCATTTAGCTCTGAAATGTTACTTTCGCAATGCGGGCATTGCTTGTATTTATCTGAAATTGATTTTGCACATTTTGGGCAACGAATTATCGCCATACATCTCTCCATACTACGCATAAAAAAAGCGCCTTGCGGCGCCTTTATTGTACTTGTTTTATTTGTCGTTGTCTTTTTTCAATTTAAACCAACAATAGATAATATGACTTTCTGTTATTGGCTTAAATCCACTTCCCCACAAACTAGCAAGTACGTTGTATATTGAATCACTCAGGATCTTTAGATTGCTTTTCAAGGCGCTTTTCCCAAAAAGTAGCATTTTTTATGCCTAACTTAACTGGGTCGAAAGTTATTTTGCCACCTTTTTTCTTTTGATCTTCGTAATCGCTTAAACATAGTAGTGCTGGTTTTGCGACAAAAAATATAGCTAAAATGCCTAATATATTGATCCATGCCATTAAACCTACGCCTATGTCGCCAATAGTCCAAATATAACCCGAGCTATTGACCATACCGTACGCAACCATAAACATTATCACAAACTTCACAATAACGAGTGGAATACTGCCTTTAAAATAACGATTTAAGTATGCAATGTTAGTTTCGGCAATGAAGTAGTAAGCTAAAATTGTAGTGAACGCAAAGAAGAACAGTGCAATGCCTACAAATGCTTCGCCAAACCCGCCAAATACGCTGAATAATGCCATTTGTGTAAATGCTGCAGAACCGACTTCTGTTGCTGCATCAACATTTTGTACAATAAATTGGCCTGCTGGTAGCTCCCCAACAATGTTGTATTGTTGTGTTAATAAAATCATAAGTGCAGTTGCGGTACATACAAAGATGGTATCTACGTAAACTGAAAAAGCCTGAACTAAACCTTGCTGTGCTGGGTGGTCTACCTCTGCAGCAGAGGCTGCATGCGGCCCAGTACCTTGGCCTGCTTCGTTTGAGTATATTCCACGTTTTACACCCCAACCAATTGCAGCACCAAATCCTGCTTGAGCTGTAAAGGCGTCGCTTATAATCATGGCGAAAATATCTGGTACTCTATCGATGTGTAAAAATACAACAATTAAGGCAAGTACAATGTAACCTAGTGCCATAAACGGCACTACAATTTGGGTAAAGTTAGCAATACGTTTTATGCCACCGAAAATAATAAAAGCTAAAACGATAAGAATAATAGCCAGCGCAACTAACTTAAAGCTGCCTACATCACCAAAGCTGGTCGATACCATAGTCCCGTCGCCAAATACTTGAGTAAACGCATTACCTACTGCATTTGCTTGTACACCAGGAAGGAACACACCACACGCAACAACGGCAGAAATAGCAAATAGGATGGCTAGCCACTTTTGCTTTAAACAACGGTCAAAGTAAAACGCAGGTCCACCACGGTACTGGCCGTTTTCTTCTTCTTTATAAATTTGACCCAGCGTTGACTCGGCATAGGCCGTACTTGCACCTAAAAATGCAACAACCCACATCCAAAAAATTGCCCCCGGACCACCAAAACCAATAGCTGCAGCAACACCGGCAATGTTACCTACACCAACTCGCCCCGATAAAGACACAGCAAGTGCTTGGAAAGAAGAAATACCTTTTTCAGATGTGTTAGGACTAAATAATAACTTACACATTTCTTTAAAATGTCGAACTTGGGCAAATCGAGTTAATACAGAATAAAACAAGCCCGCGCCAAGGCATAAGTAAATAAGAGCATTACTCCAAACAACATCATTAACAGCGCTTACAAAAGCTTCCATGAATATCCTCTATAGTTATATTTTTTATTATGAATTACGAGACTCTGTTTTAGCTACTCAGAATGCGCGACACAAAGCGATTAAAAATCAGGCTTCAATTCGCCTATCTTTAATTCGATTGTTATTGATATTAACTTAAGTTGGCTAACTTTGTTAACACTTAATTTTCATATTTAGAGATAAAACGTGCGCTTTGGCGTCGTGTTTGAGGGTTATTTAACCAGTAATTTGAATTATATGAAAATGCTAAGGACTTATACAGCGTGATTAAAATCTATTTTTGATTGAAGTGATTTATAAAAAGGGCTTTATATCTATTCGCTTAATTAAGTTATCTATTTTAAAGCTAGAAAAGCGTGTTAATAGCTAGGCAAAAAATTCGCAATTTAGTTGCTCTTAATAAGAGTTTTACGCAAGTAGCGACACGTTTAGCCTCGTAAAATGATTATGTATTATTGCGGATTGGTATTATGTTAATTCGTTGTAGATTTGAATAAAAAAAGGCACCAAAAATTGATGCCTTTTCTAAATACTCTATCTGAGCGTATCAACCACATTTACAATGGCTGATAATGTGTCTTGACCAAACTGGTACGAACGACGATCTGACCAGCCATAATCTGGATCTGGTAAATCGTTGTTATCTTTAAACGGCATTTCAATGGTGTATGTAAGCGCTTTAAACTCTTCAGCCGTTGCCGACGAAGCCACGGTTAACAAAGCCTCACCTGGCTCATCTTTCGGGTAGCCGTGCTCATCTTGAAACTCAGGTGTTATTGTTTGTAACGCCGCTTTAAAGTTATCTTCTAAGTTTTTAAGGCGCTCGTCGTAACTTGGAATACCTTCACTGCCTGCAACAAAGTTATAAGGAATAGCTTCATCACCATGAATATCAAGGTGCATATCTAAACCTGTTTCGCGCATTTTATTAAGCACAAAATAGACTTCAGGGCTGTTTTCAATCGATGGTGTTTGCCATTCACGATTTAAGTTAACACCTTTAGCATTGGTACGTAAATGTCCGCGCACACTGCCATCAGGGTTCATGTTTGGCACAATATAGAATACTGCTTTTGATAATAATGCTGCAGCATGCGGGTCTTCGTCATCAAGTAATTTATGAAGTAAGCCTTCTACAAACCATTCAGCCATTGTTTCACCTGGGTGCTGACGTGCAGTTACCCAAATGACTTTTTTATCTTCACTTGGCTCACCTATTTTTAGCACGCTGATATCGCGCCCATCAAGTGTTTCACCTAATGTTTGAAGCTGGCAAGCACCTTGAGCTTGTGCCCAAGAAAGTAAGTCTAAATGGCGGTCGTAGCTGTATGGTGCGAAGTAAGCAAAATAAACACTGCCGCACTCTGGCTCTATTTCAAAGCTTAGCGTGCCATTTTCATAGCTTGATGGAACACGAAACCATGTTTGGCGATCGTAAGAAGCAACTGCTTGGTAGCCCTCCCAACCATCTGGGTATGCTGATTTTTCAAGCTGATTAATATTAAGCTTATGTAATTGATAAGGCGTTGTTTCTAATCGAAAGTGAAACCACTGGTAAAATTCAGAATTGTGATCGTTATTAATCTCTAATTGAATATTAAGCGGATCGGTTGCATCAATGACTTTGATATTACCACTGTCGAAATTACTGCTGATTTTCATGAAAAAACCTTTAATTTTAATAAGCTCATCTGCATTGTAACTAGCAGAACTAACATCGCGAGCAAAAATACTCGCACTAAACACAGCGTATTGTGAAATCACTACGCTCGCTGTATTTTAATGATTAAAGCGTAGCATAAGGCACGCACATTAAAAATAATGACACATTAAAAAAGCCAGCTAAACGCTGGCTTTTGGATACTAAATATACATTAGCGTGGTAGGCTTGGGAATGACACTTCAGCCATATCTCGCATACAACGAACTACTTGGCAGCTATAGCCAAATTCATTATCGTACCATACGTATAAAACAATACGGTTATCGTCAACAATTGTTGCTTGCGAGTCAACAACACCAGCATAACGGCTGCCCACTAAATCGGTAGACACTATTTCTGTAGACGCTGTGTAATCAATTTGATCACGTAAGTCTGAATGCAGTGCTGTATCGCGTAAAAATGCGTTTAGCTCTTCAACCGACGTACTTGTGGCTAAGTTTAGGTTCAAGATAGCAAGCGAAACGTTTGGTGTAGGAACGCGAATCGCGTTACCTGTTAACTTGCCTTCAAGCTCTGGTAACGCTTTAGATACCGCCTTTGCCGCACCCGTCTCAGTAATTACCATGTTAAGGGCTGCAGCTCGACCACGGCGCTCTGCTTTGTGATAGTTGTCAATTAGGTTTTGATCGTTTGTGTACGAGTGAACCGTTTCAACGTGGCCATTATTAATACCAAACTTGTCGTTTAATGCTTTTAACGTTGGCGTAATCGCATTTGTTGTACAACTTGCTGCACACACAATTTTATCTTCAGATAAAATATCTTGGTTATTTACACCATATACGATGTTTTTAATATTACCTTTAGCCGGTGCCGTTAGTAATACTTTAGCCGCGCCTTTGCACTCTAAATGCTGACCAAGACCTGCTTCATCTTTCCAAATACCTGTGTTATCAACAATTAACGCATTCTCGATACCGTATTGTGTGTAATCGATTTCGCTAGGCGAATTTGCATAAATAACCTGAATGTAACTGCCGTTCGCTTTAATTGCATTACGTTCTTTATCAATAGTGATTGAACCATTAAATGGGCCATGAATTGAATCACGACGCAATAAACTGGCACGTTTTTCGAGGTCACCCTCTTTACCGCCACGCACAACGATTGCACGTAGACGTAAATCGGCGTAAGGGCCCGATTTTTCAATTAATAAGCGAGCAAGCAAACGGCCAATACGGCCAAAGCCATAAAGGACTACATCACGTGGCTCTTTTACAGTCGAATTGGCTATTTCTGCTAATTCATCTTTAACAAACTCTTCAACTGAACGGCCGTTTGCAACGTCGCCGTATAAGTAGCTATATGCCAGCTTACCAATATCAATACGAGCAGAGTTTAATTCCATTTTGCTGATTGCTTCTAAAAACGGGAAGCTTTCGCGTAAACGTAATTTTGTGCCTTCAAATTGTGCAACAGTTTTGTGAGATTTAATAATTTCAATTGTGCTGGCATTTACGAGAGGACGGCCATATACAGCAATTTCAATACCACGATTACGGTAAAGCTTACCAATAATAGGTTGCATACTTTCAGCGTAATCTTGGCGTTCTTGCCAACTATTTGTGTATTCTAACTCGTGAGATGAGGTCATTTTATTTACCTAAATTTATCATTTTGAACGGATAGCCTTTAAAAGTGCACTATATTTTGAGAGTAATGCACTTCAGGCACAGCTATTCTAATTTAATCTGAAGTTATTCTCTACTGTTAGGCGTTAAATGATTGCGCTAGAATAGCTGTGTAGATATTTATTTGGGGTTAAGGAATGCTAAAAAGAGCAAGTATATTACTTGGATTACTAACATTAGCGGGTTGTGAAGACCCTGTGACGCTGGCACAAGTTTGTAAGGAAACACCCGGTTTTTGTGCTGATCTAAACAAAGATAGTCATTGTAAGGACGAGCGTGCTGAAGTTATTTTAAAGCGTTACAGTGAATACAAAGAGCCAACGGATGAAAATAAATATCAATTATTAAAAAAATTTGAGACATACAACCAATGTATAACATTGGCAGCCAAAATTGAGCACATAAAGCTCAAAGCTAAAAAAACGTCTCGAATAGATGGGCAGCTTACTAGCATTAAAGAAATGACACGCCTTTATCAAGACACTGTAAATACTAATCACCCCGGTTTACTTTATTACCATTGGTCAAGAAACAATAATCAAGGTGCATTAAGTAAGCTTTTAGCCATAGAAAACGATACAAGCGTTACCCAAAGTGCAGAGATGCAGTTCTTTTTAGCGTCTTACTATATTAAATTTGATGACGATAAAACCATTGATTTACTCTATAAAACATTAGAGCTAAATGAAAAAGGGAACCTACCTAACCCTGAAGTATACACCTCACTAATTAGCCTTTTTTATAAACATGATAAATTTAAACATGCCTATATATTTTCAAAAGTGGCACAAATGTCGGGTATCGAAAATATAGATTTATTTGAAATAGAACAAGAGCTGTTAAGCACAGGTAAAAACTTATCAGGCCTTGATTCGCTTGCTGAGCAAACCTATCAACAAGTATTAGAAGGTGAATTTGTATCACCTAGAGAATTTTAACAAAATACTCAACCCGCTTACCTAAACGTTAAGCGGCTGTGTAATAAAAAAGGCAGCTTTCGCTGCCTTTTTTTATTTTGCTTTGCTGGTACCCACTTCAACACGGGTCTTTAATTTTTGGCCCGGTCTAAAGGTGACAACACGACGCGCCGAAATAGGAATGTCTTCGCCTGTTTTCGGATTACGCCCTGGTCTTTCTTTTTTGTCTCGAAGATCAAAGTTACCAAATCCAGAAAGCTTAACCTGCTCTCCTTTTTCTAGCGCTGAGCGGATTTCTTCAAAAAACGCTTCAACTAAATCTTTGGCATCTTTTTTATTGATCCCGAGCTTTTCAAATAGGTGTTCAGCTATGTCGGCTTTAGTAAGCGCCATATCTAGTCCCTCAACGATGCATTAAACTTTTCGGCCAATTCGGCCACCACGTTATCAACTACTAGATTGATATCTTTCTCTTCGAGTGTTCTATCAACCGCTTGCAGTGTTAGAGCAATCGCCAAACTCTTATAATTTGGCTCAATACCTTTGCCCTTATACACATCGAATAAGTTTAGGTCAACCAATTGATTTCCGCCAACTTTTTCTATGGCGTTTAAAATATCGCCAGATTTAACGCTGTTGGCCACTAAAATCGCGATGTCGCGACGGTTTGAAGGAAATTTAGACACGCTTTCAGCTTGTGGTAAATTTCTTTTTTCAATTGCTGACATTTCAATTTCAAATACAAAAGTTGCGTTATTGATATCTAACGACTTTTGCGCTTGAGGATGTAATGCACCAAAAAAGCCAACCTTTTTCCCATCAACATAAATAACAGCTGACTGGCCAGGATGAAGTCCATCAGATTGTTCAGCTTTAATTTCAAAACGGCTCACGTCATTTGTAATAGCAAGTAATGCTTCAACATCACCTTTTAAATCGTAGAAATCAACGTTTCGTTTTTCTTCAACCCAATGCTCTCCATGTGCTAAACCAGTAATAACCCCACCAATCACAGGTACTTGGCATACACCATTTTCTGCATTTTCATCGCTTATAAATTTAAGGCCATGCTCGAATAACCTAATGCGAGGTTGTTGACGATTTTGGTTGTATGCAACAGACGCTAATAAACCCGGCATTAAGCTGACACGCATAGCCGACATTTCAATTGAAATTGGGTGCGGTAATACAAGCGCATTACTATCTGGGTGTAAAATAGCTTGTGCCTTAGGATCAACGAAGCTGTAAGTAATCGCTTCTTGATACCCACGCGTTACTAACGTATTACGGAATTTGCTTAGCGCAATGCTCGCTTCGTTATGCGTTGTCATTTTAAGTTTTGCAGTTGGTGCCACATTTGGGATACTGTTGTAACCGTACACGCGCGCAACTTCTTCAATTAAGTCTTCTTCAATGCGAATATCAAAACGGTAGCTTGGTATGTCCGCACTCCAGCTGTCATTTTCAACTTTAACATCAAGGCCTAAACGAGTCAGAATATCAGTTACTTTAGCATCATCAATATGATGACCTATTACGCGGTCTAAACGAGAACGACGTAAACGTACTTCAGTCACTTTTGGTAGTTTATCGGCTGCAACAGCTTCAACTACAGGACCTGCTTGACCACCAACAATTTCTAAAAGTAACGCTGTAGCACGCTGCATTGCATCGTGTTGTAGTGCAAAGTCTACACCACGCTCATAACGATGTGACGCATCGGTATGTAAACCGTAGCTACGCGCTTGGCCTGCAATTGCTACCGGGTTAAAGAACGCACTTTCAAGCAGTATGTCTGTTGTTTTTTCAGTTACGCAAGATTGCTCACCACCAAAAATACCAGCAATTGCGAGTGCTTTATTATGATCGGCTATTACAAGTGTTGATTCTTTTAATTTAGCGGCATTGCCATCAAGTAATACAAGCTCTTCACCAACATGAGCATTACGTACTTTAATACCGCCTTCAATTGTATTTAAATCAAAAGCATGCATCGGGTGACCAAGTTCTAGTAGTACATAGTTTGTTATGTCAACAACCGGATCGATTGAACGTACGCCACTACGGCGTAGTTTTTCAACCATCCAAAGTGGTGTTTCTGCATCAAGGTTAATTCCCTTAATTACACGACCTAAATAACGAGGACAAGCATCTTCATTAACTAGTTCAATTGATACTTTATCGTCAATTGTTGGTATTACGGCTGGTATTTCTAATACATTTACATCTGTACTATTTAAAACGCCTACCTCACGTGCAAGGCCTTTAATGCCTAAACAGTCACCACGGTTTGGCGTTAAATCAACATCAATGATGTTATCGTCAAGGCTTAGATATTCACGTAAGTCAGTGCCAATTGGTGCATCACTTGGTAACTCCATGATGCCTTCACCCTCTTCGCTAATACCTAGCTCGTCAAATGCACATAACATCCCGTGAGAAGGCTGACCGCGCAGCTTCGCTTTTTTAATTTTGAAATCGCCAGGTAACATAGCACCTACGGTTGCTACAGCAACTTTTATGCCTTGGCGACAGTTTGGCGCACCACAAACAATATCTAGCAGTTCATCACCACCAACATTAATTTTTGTTACACGTAGCTTATCTGCATCAGGGTGCTGACCACATTCAACAACTTCACCAACAACAACACCATTAAACTTGGCTGCAGCTGGCTCAACGCCGTCAACTTCAAGGCCGGCCATAGAAAGCTGTTCCGACAGAGCTTGCGTATCAATAGCAGGGTTTACCCACTCTCTTAACCACTTTTCACTAAATTTCATTTTATTGCTTCACTCTTAACGGAACTGGTTTAGGAATTTTAAGTCATTTTCGAAAAATGCACGTAAATCGTTTACGCCATAACGCAACATTGTTAGGCGCTCTACACCCATGCCGAATGCAAAACCCGTGTATTTCTCAGGATCAATACCCACAGACTTAAGAACATTTGGATGTACCATGCCACAGCCTAATACTTCTAGCCATTTGCCGTCTTTGCCCATTACATCAACTTCAGCTGAAGGCTCTGTGAATGGGAAAAATGAAGGACGGAAACGAATTTCCATGTCTTCTTCAAAAAAGTTACGCAAAAAGTCGTGTAAAATACCTTTTAGCTCAGTAAAGCTAACGTCAGTATCTACCATTAAACCTTCTACCTGATGAAACATCGGAGTATGCGTTTGATCGTAATCGTTACGGTATACGCGCCCAGGAGATATGATACGAAGCGGCGGCTGCTCTGTTTCCATAGTTCGTATTTGCACACCACTGGTTTGGGTACGCAGTACTAACTTAGGATTAAAATAAAAGGTATCGTGATCAGCGCGCGCAGGGTGATGTTCTGGAATATTTAATGCGTCAAAGTTATGAAAGTCATCTTCAATTTCTGGACCTGATTTAACAGCAAACCCTAACTCGCCAAAAAAACTTTCAATACGCTCAATAGTACGTGTTACTGGATGCAAGCCACCCGCTGGCATTACACGACCAGGAAGAGTTACATCAATAGTCTCTGCAGCTAATTTTTCTTCTAGTGCTTTACTCGCTAATAATTCACGCTTTTCGTTAATTGCAACTTGTACATCTTGTTTAGCTTGGTTTATCACTTGCCCTGCTTCTTTTCGTTCCTCAGGTGCAATTTTTCCTA
Source organism: Pseudoalteromonas sp. S408 (assembly GCF_005886645.1). NCBI lineage: Bacteria > Pseudomonadati > Pseudomonadota > Gammaproteobacteria > Alteromonadales > Pseudoalteromonadaceae > Pseudoalteromonas > Pseudoalteromonas sp. S408. Next base: position 35,593 of record NZ_PNDY01000027.1, read on the forward strand.
ACGTTTTAAGTAAGCTGGTGATTTCGCCTTTTTTTCCAAGGTAATTAACCCTGATTTCTTCTAGTTGCGCGATTTCACTGGCACTGGCTACAGCCTCAAGTGCTTGCGCTAATATATTTTCTAAGTTCATTGGGTACCTGATCTTTCACAGAGGGTGATTGCTGTTAACTAATAGCTTATGATAACTGAAAGCAGGGTCTAGATTCTAGACCTACTACAGCTTTAACGTTGATTTTATAAAAGGAATTGTTAATTTTCTTTGTGCTGCCATAGATGCGTGATCTAATTTGTCTAGAACATCTAATAATGCTCGCATATCGCGGCTCAGGCGGGTTAATAAAAACCGCGCACATTCATCACTTAATTCAAGCCCGCGCATGTGTGCACGTTTAACTAAAGCTTGAGCTTTGTCATCATCACTCATTGAACGTATTTGAAACGTGGTTCCCCACGTTAAACGTGACTCTAGATCTGGAAGCGATATATTTAGCATATTTGGTAATAGGTCAGCTGTTACAACCAACATTTTACCGGGTTCATTAAAGCGATTAAAAAAATTAAATAAAGCTTTTTCCCAAGCATCGTTGCCTGCGACTAGATGAACATCGTCAATACATAGTATATCCAGTGCTTCTAGTCCATCTAAAACCATAGGGCCAAAGTTAATAACCTCACGCATAGAAAGCAGCATATTTGAAAGGCCACGCTCTTGCGCCTTTATGCATGTAGCGTACAACAAGTGAGATTTTCCTGAGTCACCTAAACCACACAAATACGTATATTGAAATGTATTCGCCAATTCAGAAAAACTTGCTTTGAGATGATTTACCTCTAATGAATCTTCGCCACCGAAGTACGATGCGAAAGTTTCGTCATCTGGTAAAGTAACAGGCAAAGCCATTTGCATTGGTTCTTGATTTAGCACTATGGTTTTACCCATTGATACTCAAGGCTGCTTTTGTCTACTACATGATAAAAAGCACGCGGGTCGATATAATCTTTAAAAGCAGAATCGAGACCTAGTGCTTTTTTTAAATCTGTAACATTTCCTGTATGGCTCAGTTTATATTCAACAAATTCTGTTGTTTTACGAATAATGATTACATCGGTAACCACACTAAGACTTTGTAAACGTCTTTTCGCTAACTCAACATCTACAAAATTGTCAGTCCCTTTTAAGGTTAAAATAGCCGAAGCTTGTTCATAGTATGCATTAGGATCAATTGCGTACTCACTGGCAAGCCCTCTTGCTAATGTATCAATCATTTGACTAACAATTTGTTGTTTATCGCCAACTAAGCGATTTTCGTCAAACAAGTCATCATTCGTGAATCGCCAATCTAGAACCCAGTTATTGCTGTTGTTGTCTTTGTACATTTTTGCTGTGATGCTTCTTTCAGCACTATAACGCTGGGACGCTTCCTCGATAGGCCCTGAAAAATTACCCCACACCTCTGGTATTCCTACTAGACGCCTATCTTGTAAATCCAGTAATGGCACAACAACAGGTAAGCCACGTCTTCGTGCACTATCGTAAATTAATTGCTCCAACTGTGGATAACTTTCCTGTGTAACTAGCTCTCTGCGCCAGTTATCTTCAATACCCAACCAAATAGCGACTAACGGGCGTTGTGAACCCCAAAGTGGTAAACTCAGTTCTTTTACAAGGGTATTGATTTTACGTTCTTCAAATTTAACAACTAACTTTAACTGACCCTCTGTACGCTCATCGTATTCAAATTTGAGCATGTAATCAGAAATATCTTTAGTTCGCTGTTGAGCTAATCGATTTTGATCGGCTGTTTCATCACCGCTCACTTTGACTAATACGTTAAGTAAAGCTTTACGACTTGCCGTTAATCGTGCATCTCTTGATTTATCATCAACTTTTAAAATATCTTGATATAGATCAGTGACTTCAACTGCTGAAACAGAAAAACAAATTAAAATGGATATTGCGGTAATTAATAATCTATACACTGTATGTTAGTTCTTGGTTTTAAACTGATTTGATCCTAAATCAAAGCCAGTAACAAAGCAAAATTATATTTATTACTGAGATATGTTGAATCATGGTAAATGCACTGGATAGTCAAAACACTGTTCACAAAGAGGCGCTTCGCTTAAGAAACGCTGCGCTTTAGAGAAAGAAATACTTAATTTTACTTTTCTATAGACTTAAAAAAGCCCGGCTCTTTAGAGTCGGGCTTTCTTGTATTTGAAGTCGGTGCGCTACGCAGTAGAATGTCGTGGTGCCCACAGCGGTGGAGAGTCACATAGCAAATGGGATACTATCATTGGTCGGGGCTCGCCTTCGAGCTGTTTTGTTTGACTACTGAGTTCGACATGCTCTCTTAGCTATTTACTAAACCCCAGATAGCAAAAAACCCGTCACATTGCTGTAACGGGTTTCTTTAATTT
>NZ_PNDY01000028.1:0-13843 GCF_005886645.1 Pseudoalteromonas sp. S408
AGGGAAGCGAATCTTACGCTTCCCTGTGTTTTTGTCAACACTTAATTTTAAACTTTATAAAAATCTAAACCTAAGTTTCACTCGACTCACTAAGTGGTTTGCTTGCAGCTTAAGCGTTGCCTGCTCTGCCGTCTCAGTGGGGTCGCATTATAGGGAGATCCAAAAACAGATCAACCCTTTTTTGAAGAAAACTTGAAAAAATATGCTGTTCGATGAGTATTTGAACTAAACACACTAAAAAAACAACATTACTTTCATTTTATTAACATGCATGATCAATTTTTAATTGATCCAGTAGGCTAGGATCCTATGAACTTCATATACAAACTCACTCCCCACAAGATCACAAGGATCATCAGTGAGAGCGTAACAGCAGCAGAACCCATATCTTTTGCCCTGCCTGATAAGACATGCAGCTCTGTGCTAACACGATCAGTGAGAGCTTCAATGGCTGAATTTAATAGTTCAACAATTAATACCACCAATAGTGAGCACATAAGAATTGCCCAATGAAGTAATGAAGATGCTAGCCAAAATGAAAAAGGAAAAAGAATAATACAGATCAGTAACTCTTGTCTGAATGCAGCTTCTTCTTTAAACGCTGCTTTAAAGCCAAGATAAGAACAGTAAGTGGCTTTAAAAACACGTTTGAATCCTAAACCATTAGGTTTTAATACATCTTTCATTGATAAGCTCTTTAATATGGTCAAAAGAAAGCCCCGCAATGCGAGGCTTTATGTTTAGGCTACGCCGTATTGATCGCGATACGCTTTAACTGTTGCTAAGTGCTCACTCATTGTTCCTTGGTTTTCAAGGTAGCTAATAAGATCAGCAAGTTTAACAATAGAGATTACCTGCGTATTAAAATCACGTTCGACCTCTTGAATAGCAGAAAGCTCTGCTTTACCTTTTTCTTGACGATCTAAAGCTATTAATACGCCACTTAGGTCTGCACCGTTATTTGCAATAATTTCCATTGACTCACGAATAGCAGTACCGGCAGTAATCACGTCGTCGACTAACATAATTTTGCCATTAAGTTCAGACCCTACTAATGTACCGCCTTCACCATGCGCTTTCTTCTCTTTTCGGTTAAAACAATAAGGTACATCTTTGTTGTAATGATCAGCCAACGCAACCGCTGTAGTTGTAGCAATTGGAATACCTTTATAAGCTGGACCAAATAGAACGTCGTATTCTATTGCGGCATCTTCTAAAGCCGCAGCATAAAAGCGCCCCAAGCGCGCTAAATCACGACCAGTATTAAAAAGCCCTGCATTAAAAAAGTAAGGACTAGTTCGTCCTGACTTTAAAGTAAACTCACCAAATTTTAATACTTGCTTTTCTAGCGCAAATTCAATAAATTCTTTTTGGTAATCTTTCATATGTTTGCCGCCTGCCTATCTATGCTAATGCTTGCTTTTGAACGTCGATGATCTCACGAATAGAGTGCTTCGCTAATGTAAGTAACTCATCAAGTTCATCAAACGAAAACGGTTCACCCTCAGCAGTCCCCTGAACTTCAATAATTTTACCCGTTTCAGTTAAAATTACATTCATATCGGTTTCAGCAGCTGAGTCTTCAATGTATTCTAAATCACTTATAGCTTGGCCTTTATAAATGCCAACTGAAATAGCAGCGATCATATGTTTGAGTGGGTTTGAATTAATCATTCCTTTTGCGCGCATGTGCGTTAGTGCATCAACAAGTGCAACACAGGCACCACTTATTGATGCTGTGCGTGTTCCGCCGTCAGCCTGAATAACGTCACAGTCAATAGTAATCGTGTTTTCGCCAAGCGCTTTTAAATCAACTGCAGCACGAAGTGCGCGTGCAATCAAACGTTGAATTTCCATTGTGCGGCCGCTTTGCTTGCCACGAGACGCTTCACGAGCATTTCGTGTGTGTGTTGACCTTGGAAGCATCCCGTACTCAGCATTTATCCATCCCTTACCTTGGCCTTTCATGAAACGCGGAACGCCCGATTCAACCGTAGCTGTACAAAGTACTTTGGTGTTACCAAATTCAACAAGTACAGACCCTTCTGCATGCAAAGTATAATTGCGTGTAAATGATACAGGTCTAATTTGGTTTGGTGTTCTTTGGCTTGGACGCATTGACGATCCCCTTAATTCATAATTTGCCACATTATAAGTGTATGTGAGTACAGATACCATGCTGATTTAACAAATACCTGGTTGCAAAACATTCAGCTACTTAAATTTTCCCTAGAGGTTGGAGAGTGTTTCGGTATAATAAAAATTAATTATGTATTATAAAACTTAGGAAACCATCCATGATCCACAGTATGACAGCTTATGCGCGTCGCGAGATAAAAGGCGACTGGGGCACTGGCACTTGGGAAGTTCGATCAGTTAACCAACGTTACCTTGAAACCTTTATTCGCGCACCAGAGCAATTTCGTGGGATGGAGCCTGTTATTCGTGAACGTTTACGTAAACACTTACAGCGCGGTAAAGTAGAAGTATTTTTAAAGTTTGTTGCAAATCCAGCTCATGTTGGTGAGTTATCAATCAATCAAGCACTGGCTGAACAACTTATAAACAGTGCTAAATGGGTTCAACAGCAAAGTAATGGTGATATAAACCCAGTTGATATTTTGCGCTGGCCTGGCGTAATGGAAGCCGAAGAACTGGATATGGACAGCGTAAACACAGCGCTGATTGCAGGGCTAGATGAAGTAATTGAAGACTTTAAATCAGCACGGGGTGATGAGGGCGCAAATTTAGAAGAAATGATAACAACTCGCCTTGATGCCATCCTAGAGCAAGTAAACACAGTAGAAACTCACATGCCAGAAATTACTAAATGGCAACGTGAGAAGCTCGAACAAAAATTAGAAGATTTAACGACAAATATTGACGAGTCTCGTCTTGAGCAAGAACTAATTTATCTAGCACAAAAACAAGACGTAGCTGAAGAACTAGACCGCTTAAAGTCTCATGTTAAAGAAACTAAAAAAATTCTTAAAAAAGGCGGCGCATGTGGTCGACGTCTAGACTTTATGATGCAAGAGTTTAACCGCGAAGCAAATACTCTCGCCTCTAAGTCTATTAATAGCGATATTACAAATGCCGCTGTTGAGCTTAAAGTTTTGATCGAGCAAATGCGTGAGCAGATCCAGAATATAGAATAATCCATAATGTGCATTTAGCTCACTTGAGCATAATTAGCTAAATAAAGTACAATAAGGTAATTAAAGGCTTGAGTTATGTTTGTAACTCAAGCCTGTTTATTTTTAGATAGAGAAAAAGATGGCTCAAACTCGCGGAAACTTATTTATTTTATCGGCACCATCAGGTGCAGGTAAGTCTAGCTTAATTAATGCGTTACTCAAAAAACATACGGATATGAAAGTATCGGTATCGCATACTACTCGCTCACCTCGTCCAGGAGAGGAGAATAGTGTCCACTATCACTTTGTGACCACCGATGAGTTTAAAGCTCTGATTGAGAAAAATGACTTTTTTGAATGGGCACAAGTTTTCGATAACTATTACGGTACATCAAAACAAGCCATTGAGTCGCAACTTAATGCAGGCATAGATGTATTTTTAGACATAGACTGGCAAGGTGCGCAGCAAGTTCGTAAAATTATGCCAAGTGTACAAACTATTTTTATTCTACCGCCTTCTAAAGCAGAGCTTGAACAACGCTTAAATAACCGTGGTCAAGACTCTGCAGAGATTATTGCATCTCGTATGGCCAAAGCACAATCTGAAACATCTCATTTTAACGAGTACGATTTTGTTATTGTTAATGATGATTTTGATACTGCTCTGAATGATATAGAAACGATTGTTATGGCACAGCGTTTAACATTAAGTGTTCAAGAAGTACGTAACAAAAAATTGCTAAATGACCTTTTAAAGTAAATTAAGGTTATTAAACTTGCTCATATCAGTAAAACTGATAAAAATTGACCACTACCTATTGGCGAAAGTCCCTGCGTGCAGTAAACTACGCCTTTGCTTTTAAATTATTTTTGGAGTGCTGAGATGGCTCGCGTAACAGTTGAAGATGCAGTAGATGCAGTTGGTAATCGTTTTGACTTAATTTTAGTTGCGGCTCGTCGTGCCCGCCAAATTGCTGTTGGTGGTAAAACTCCACTAGTAGACCCAGAGAACGATAAACCGACCGTTGTTGCTTTACGTGAAATTGAATTAAACCTTGTTGATAGTTCATCAATGGATTTAATTGATCGCGAAGAACAACAACATCAAGAAGCAGCTGAACTTGCTGCTGTTGCTGCTATTGTTGGTGGCAACCAATAATCGACCTCCCGGTTTGATTTAGCCAACGGCACAGTATTTCTACTATAGCCGTTGGCAATCCTTTCTTTTCATCGTATATTCTTAACTTACCGTTACCTAATTTGCTTCACTAGAACATTGGAGTGTGAATGTATCTTTTTGAAGGTCTAAAAAAGAAAATTTCTGAATACTTACCTGCTGCTGAAGTAGAGCTGGTACAAAAATCTTACGTTGTAGCACGAGAGGCCCATGAAGGACAAGCTCGCTCGAGCGGCGAGCCTTACATTACTCATCCTGTTGAAGTAACTCAAATTCTAGCTGGAATGCATCTTGACCATGAAACACTCATGGCAGCATTAATGCACGATGTAATTGAAGACACCGACTTTAGCCAGCAAGATTTGGCTGAGATTTTTGGTGAAACCGTTGCCGAGCTTGTTGAAGGTGTAAGTAAGCTTGATAAACTTAGCTTTAAAGATAAAAAAGAGTTTCAGGCTGAAAACTATCGTAAAATGATCATGGCAATGACCCAGGATATCCGGGTTATTTTAATCAAACTTGCCGATAGAACGCATAATATGCGTACCCTTGGCGCTCTTCGTCCTGATAAACGTCGCCGTATCGCTCGTGAAACACTTGAAATATACGCACCAATTGCAAACCGTTTGGGTATTCACGATATAAAAAATGAACTTGAAGACTTAGGTTTTCAAGCATTATACCCTATGCGCCATCGCGCACTTAAGTCAGAAGTGGCTAAAGCGCGAGGAAATCGCAAAGAAGTTATTTCCAACATTCAAACCGAAGTAGAAGCTCGCCTAGAAGAGTCAGGTATTGTTGCTACGGTATCTGGACGCGAAAAACACCTTTATAGCATTTATAAAAAAATGTTAAATAAGGAGTTACTATTTAACGAAGTAATGGATATTTATGCCTTTAGGATTGCCGTTGATTCAATGGATACGTGTTATCGCGTGTTAGGCGTTGCGCACAATTTATATAAACCTATTGAAACTCGCTTTAAAGATTATATTGCAGTACCTAAAACAAATGGTTACCAATCGTTACATACATCGCTTGTTGGCCCTCATGGTATTCCTGTAGAAATACAAATTCGAACCCATGATATGGATCATATGGCCGACAAAGGCGTTGCAGCACATTGGATGTATAAAAAAGCAGGCGATGGTGCAGGAAATACTTCTCAGCAACGTGCTCGTCAATGGATGCAAAGTTTGCTTGAACTTCAACAAAGTGCGGGCTCGTCGTTTGAATTTATTGAAAACGTTAAAACAGAATTATTCCCTGAAGAAATCTACGTATTTACCCCAGATGGCCGAATTGTTGAACTACCCATGGGTGCCACTGCGGTCGATTTTGCCTATGCAGTACATACCGATGTAGGTAATACCTGTGTAGGTGCGCGTGTTAATCGAAAACCTTATCCGCTAAGTAAACCGTTAGATACTGGCCAAACCATTGAAGTGATCACCAGCTCAGGCGCTCACCCTAATGCAACCTGGCTTAACTTTATAGTAACGGGCAAAGCACGTTTAGGTATTCGTAATTACCTTAAGAGCCAACACCATGAAGAAGCTATGTTACTTGGACGGCGTTTGCTCGACTCTGCATTAGGCGAAAATAAGTTAGATAGTATTCCTGATGAAAATATTGCACGAGTTCTTGAAGAACATCAGCTCTCAACCTTGCTCGAATTGCTTGTAGAAATTGGCGCTGGAAACTTAATGAGCGTACTTATTGCCAAGCGTTTATTGCAAAATGATTCTGACGATTTAACCGATATAACTAAACAAGCCAAAGCGACCATTATTGGCACAGAAGGCATGTTGGTTAATTACTCTAAATGCTGTCGCCCTGTACCTGGTGATGCAATTACTGCACACATAAGCCAAGGCAAAGGATTAACAGTTCATCGCCAAGAATGTAAAAACATTCGTGGCTGGGAAAGTGAACGATCTAAATACTTGGTCGTAAAATGGGATGATAACCCTGAAAAAGAATACATAGCAGCCCTAAGAGTAGAGATTATTAATCATCAAGGTGCGCTGGCTAAGTTAACCAATGTGGTTGCTACAACTCAAGCTAACATTGTTGAAATAGCGACCGACGAAAAAGAAAGTAATTTATATGTAATAGACCTTGGAGTCACTGTTAAAAACCGTGTCCATGTTGCCAACATCATGCGTAAAATTCGTGTGATGCCTGATGTGCAAAAAGTCTATCGTAAGAAATAATATAGGAAAAACATGAACAAAGCATTTATATCTACTGAAAAAGCACCTGCAGCAATAGGTACTTACAGCCAAGCAGTTAAAGTAGGCACTGCAGTATACTTGTCTGGTCAAATTCCATTAATCCCTGAGACTATGGAAGTTATATCAGAAGACTTTAGTGAGCAAACACATCAAGTATTTAAAAATATCACAGCAGTATGTGAAGAAGCCGGTGGTAAAATTCAAGACTTAGTTAAAGTAAATATTTATTTAACTGATTTATCTAACTTTGCTGTAGTTAACGACGTGATGAGCCAGTACTTTAAGCAGCCATACCCTGCACGTGCAGCAGTTGGTGTACGCGCTTTACCAAAAGGTGTACAAGTTGAGATTGACGGAATAATGGAACTGCCTTCAACTAACTAATATTTTCCTGAGCTATAGACCCACTCTATAGCTCACACCTGTCCTCTTTTTGTACTATATTGTTATTCTTACTATCTTGACTCCGCCCTAAATTTCTATCACTCTGTAACTATGTCATTAATTTACTATAACTTTAGTGGTTAAAAAGGATTAGCTGTGTTTAAGCTTGCTCATAATGGGAATGTTTTACTCGATGTCAGTAAACACCCGCCTCCAAGTGCTACATTTGTTATTGAAGCGATAGAAATGTCTAAATTTTGCGACTGTAAAATTGATTACGACGCAATTAATGCATTCTTTAAAGATAAAAGTGCTGAGCCAGTACTTGTCGTCGCGACCAAACACAATGCAAAGTTAGAGGTTGTCATCAGTGACGATAAAATGATGGCTACTGGCGAGCTTACCGTCGCGCAAGGCGGTGATTTACTCAGCCTAGATGATGCAAAAAAACAGCTAGTCAAAGCGGGTATAGTTCGTGGTTATAAGCAAGCATACTTAGAACAACTATTACAAAAGCAATTTACAGCTAAAGCAGGTGAGGTGGTACAAGGTATTTTAGCGCAAGGCCGCCTGCCCAGCGATGGCTTGGCAACTAAACTCGTTACTAAAGTAAGAACTTTAAAAGACCATTTAAAAACCCCAAAGCTCAAAGAAGATGGCAGCGTTGATATGCGTGACTTTGGTAAGATGGCAAGTGTTGAGCCTGGCGCAGTTCTAATACGACAACAACCTGCAACACCAGGAAAAGAAGGCTTTACTGTTCTTGGCGATATACTACCGGCAAAACCAGGGGACAATAAACAACTTATTGCCGGTGAAGGTACCGAGATTTCTAAACTTAACCCTCTGGAGTTAGTATCAACCATTTCAGGTGTGCCTATTGAAATTACTAACGGAATGCGCGTAGACGATATTTTTACTATTCCCGATGTAAACGTTAAAAGCGGCCATATTGACTTTGAAGGCAGTGTAATTGTTACCCGTAATATTGACCCTGGTATGAAAGTAACCGCCAAAGGTGATATTACAATATTTGGTACCGTTGAATCTGGTGAGTTAACGGCCGGCGGCAATATTACTGTTAAGCAAGGCGTTATTGGGCATCAAAAGTCTGACGATAAATCGCTTTCGTGTAAACTTATATGTGAAGGTGACATTCATGTATCCCACTCTCAATATTGCTATATAGAAGCTGCAAATATTTTTATCGAACGACAAACTAGCCACTGTATTATGAAGGCACGCCATGCACTAAAGGTAGGCCAACCAGATTTACCTAAAGGTAAGATATTTGGTGGTGAAATTTTAGATGCTACAACGCTTATTGCTGGTGAAATAGGAAACGAATCAGGTGCTAAAATGGTTATTAATTTAGCACGTTCCGGCGGTGATATTACAGCTGAAACTGACGAATGCTTTAAAGAGCTTGCTAAAACAGAGCAGCAATTAGACTCTTTACAACCAGCACTAGAAAAAGCAGATTTGCTTAAAGATCCAGAGAAAAAAAATGAGTTAATTAGTAAAATTGGCGCAACTCAACTTCACCTTTGCCAACAAGCAGAACAGTATGAAAGGCAGCTTTCATCACTAGAAAATAATCTTCACGAACTACTTACTAAAGCAAATTTGGTTGTTAATACTGTTTTGCATTCAGGGGTAGAAATACATATCTTTGATAAGGCGTTAAAAACAACACGCAACTACCCACCTTGCACAATAAAACTGATGAATAACAAAGTAGAAGTTGAGTTTAAAACATCGTGAATCTAGAGTGCTCATCAGAGCACTCTTATATCTTTCATTAGAGTAGACCCTCAACGCTTGCATGTGTTTGTGTTGACCATACTCCAACTTGAACTTGTCCAATATGTTCCTTTTGCAGCAATAACATAGCCAAACGTGATTGCCCAATACCACCCCCAATAGTTTGTGGGAACTGACTTTTTAATAATGCCTCATGCCACTCCAATTGCAGGCGCTCGTTATCACCTGTAATATTTAACTGAGTTTTGAGTACTTCAGGGCTTACGCGAATACCCATAGAGGATATCTCAAAAGAGTCTTCTAATATTGGGTTCCATACTAAAATATCACCATTGAGCCCTATGTCGTGTTCGCTTGTTGGCGTAGACCAATCGTCATAATCTGGCGCTCTTACATCGTGAATTTGACCATCGCCTAATTGACCGCCAATTCCAATTAAAAATACAGCGCCGTATTTTTTCGCAATTGCTTTTTCACGACTTTTAGCAGTAAGATCAGGGTATATTTTACGTAGCTCTTCACTATGCACAAATTGAATATCGCGTGGTAAAAAAGGGCTAAGCGAAAAGTGTTCGCTAACAAATTGTTCTGTTTCTTTAATGCCTTCATAAATCGATGCAACTGTATGCTTAAGGGTCGCTAAAGAACGCTCTGTTGATTCACAAATTACTTTTTCCCAATCCCATTGATCCACATAAACCGAGTGAATAGGACTTAGCGACTCTTCATCTGGACGCAGCGCCTTCATTTGAGTATAAAGCCCTTCACCTAAACTAAACCCATACTTACCCAGCGTTTTACGTTTCCATTTTGCTAGCGAATGAACAACTTCATATTGGCTATCGGTAATCGCTTTTACATTGACTGCCACAGCATTTTCATGACCGCTTAAATCATCTTGTGTGCCATCACCTACCTTTGCAAGAATAGGTGCCTGAACTTCGACTAGCCCTAACTGTTTTTCTAGTTGCCGTGAAAAAAATTGCTTAACGCTACTTATTTGCAACTGTTGCTGAACATAGTGTGAACTCATAATAATTGGCCTCATTCCCAGTTATTGTTACCTAGCTTATTTTTATTAACACACCTAAAGCGCGCCATTAATGAGGTTACTGTAACGATTTAAACTTTTAATTCAATAACCCATAATAAAAATAGCTTTAATATGTAAAATCGATTAATTTACATGGTATAAAAATGTAGATTCCCTAATTTAAGTAAGCAAAAATAATGGAAAATTATCAAATCGATAATCTCGATAAACAGATACTTCACGCTCTAATGGAAAATGCCCGTACAGCCTACGCAGAATTAGCTAAACGGTTTGCTGTAAGTGCCGGCACAATTCACGTACGCGTAGAAAAAATGAAACAAGCGGGTATCATTACCGGCACCCAATTAAGCATTAGTACAAAGCAACTAGGTTACGATGTATGTTGCTTTATTGGTATTAACTTAAACAACGCTCGCGACTACCCAGAAACACTGATTAAACTAGAAGCATTAGAAGAAGTAGTTGAAGCTTATTACACCACGGGTAACTACAGCATTTTTATAAAGGTAATGGCCAAGTCTATCGACCATCTGCAAGACGTGCTCATTAATAAAATTCAAGCGATAGAAGCCATTCAGTCCACCGAGACCCTAATCTCTTTGCAAAATCCAATTAGCCGTACAGTGATGCCTTAGTACATAAAATTTCGTATAATTAACAAAAAAGAGGATCACCATGCAGCATAATCGCTATCAACGAATTAAAGACGTCTTATCGCGTCGTCAAACCGACTTAACCGTATGTTTAGAAGACGTACATAAACACCATAACCTATCGGCTATTGTAAGAAGCGCCGATGCAGTAGGATGTCACCATGTACATGCTGTATGGCCTGAAAACCAAAAATGGCTGACTAATAATACATCTGGTGGAAGTAAAAACTGGCTAGAAACACACCTGCATAAAAATATTGATGATGCAGCTGCAATGATGCGACAGCACAACCCAGATGTACAAATACTAGCAACTCATTTGAGTGAAGATGCTGTTGATTTTAGAGAAATAGATTACACAAAACCCACAGCAATTATTGTTGGGCAAGAAAAAACAGGGATCTCTACACAAGCTCTTAAGCATGCAGATCAAAACATAATTATTCCTATGCAAGGTATGGTGCAATCTCTTAATGTTTCAGTGGCTGCAGCACTCATTTTATTTGAAGCACAACATCAACGCGAAAAGGCAGGGCTATATAGCCGTAACATGTTGAGCGAAGATATAAAACACCCTATGTATTTTGAAGGCTACCACCCGGTTATAGCCAAGCAATGCCGTATAAAAAAACTCCCCTATCCGCCACTTGATGAGGAAGGTGAAATAGTTGCTGATGATGAATTTTGGCATGCTTTAAAACATGCTTGATGCTTAGCAAGCCTGTGAGTACACTTAACTCATTCACAAATAAAAAGATTTGAGCCTACATTGTCTAAACCTAGCTTAAGCCAATACCCCATTACAGAACTTAAAGGGGTAGGACCCAAAATGGCCGAGCGCCTTTTAAAGCTAGGTATTAAAAGCGTGCAAGATATGCTCTTTCACTTACCACTTAGGTACGAAGATAGAACCCGTATTTATTCTATTAACGAACTATCATTACATAGCCACGTCAGCATTGAAGCCACAATAGAAACAAGCCAAATCACATTTGGTAAAAGACGGATGCTAGTTGTACAAGTAAACGACGGGACTGCTAGGCTCACACTTCGGTTTTTTAACTTCAGTGCAGCTCAGAAAAGTGCATTAAGCCCTGGCAAAATAATACGCTGCTTCGGCGAAGTTCGCCGCGGGCGAGTTGGCTTTGAAATGAGTCATCCAGAATACAGTTTAAGTGACACACCTAATGAGCAGCCGACAGCTTCAACATTAACGCCAGTGTACCCAACAACAGATGGTTTAAAGCAATTATCGATTAGGGCGCTAAGTGAACAAGCTTTAGATCTGCTAAATAAATACTCTGTTGAAGAACTGTTACCCGTGCAATGGCAACCTTCTCAACTTGCACTAGCTGATGCCTTACTGTTGCTTCACCGCCCACCTAGTAATACCGACGTTATTGAACTAGAGCAAGGAATGCACCCTGCTCAGCAGCGTTTAGTATTTGAGGAATTACTCGCACAAAATCTAAGCCTATTAAAAGTAAGAGAGCAAGGTCAACAGGTACAAGCGGTATCTCTTAGCCCAACGAATAAATTAGAGCCTCAATTTTTATCACAACTACCTTTTGCTCCAACAAACGCACAAAATCGTGTCGTATCAGAAATTAAATCTGACCTACAACACCCTTACCCTATGATGCGTTTAGTTCAAGGCGATGTAGGCTCGGGTAAAACCTTAGTTGCTGCACTAAGTGCATTAACTGCAATAGCTCAAGGATTTCAAGTCGCCTTGATGGCTCCCACTGAAATACTGGCAGAACAACATGGCATTAGTTTTACCTCATGGTTTGAGCCATTGGGGATAGATGTAGCATGGCTTGGTGGCAAAACAAAAGGTAAAGAGCGCGTAGAAACACTAGAAAAGATAGCCTCTGGCAAAGCACAAATGATTGTGGGTACACATGCGTTATTTCAAGATGAAGTGAAGTTTAACAACCTAGTACTCATAATTATTGATGAACAACACCGATTCGGTGTTCAACAACGTTTAACACTAAGAGAAAAGGGCCAGTTTAATGGCTGTTACCCACATCAACTCGTAATGACTGCAACTCCAATTCCGCGCACTCTAGCGATGACAGCTTATGCCGACTTAGAAGTATCTATTATTGATGAGTTACCACCAGGGCGTACACCTATCACAACAGTAGCACTTCCAGACACACGTCGAGACGATATTATTGCTCGCGTTAAATTAGCTTACCAAGAACAAGGCCGCCAAGTTTATTGGGTCTGTACACTGATTGATGAATCAGAGGCACTACAATGCCAAGCTGCTGAAGATAGCGCCCTACAACTGAAAGATGCCCTGCCAAGTTTAAATATTGGCTTAGTGCATGGGCGAATGAAGCCCGCTGAAAAACAAGCTATTATGAATGATTTTAAAAAGGGCTTAATACATGTTTTAGTTGCAACAACAGTAATTGAAGTAGGTGTAGACGTGCCTAATGCAAGCCTAATTATTATTGAAAACCCAGAACGCTTAGGTTTAGCACAATTACACCAGTTACGCGGGCGTGTAGGGCGAGGTAGTGTTGCCTCTCATTGTGTACTTTTATACCACGCACCATTATCTCATACCGCTCAAAAGCGCTTAGGTGTTCTCAGAGATAGTAACGATGGCTTTGTTATAGCCGAGCGTGATTTAGAAATACGCGGTCCAGGTGAAGTACTTGGAACTAAGCAAACAGGATTAGCAGAATTTAAGATTGCTGATTTAACCCGGGATAAACAAACTCTGAATCAAGTAAGACCCATTGCACAACAGATGTTAAATCAATACCCGCAGTATATAGAGCCACTCATTCAACGCTGGTTGGGCAACAAGTCAAACTATGCACAAGCATAACCCCACTATATATTCATAAGTAGAAGCTCATCTTCTAGCTTTAAACACTTTGGTACTAATGGGTATACGTTAGTTACCTTTTGTCTTAAAAATAAAAAATAACAGCCTTTGATGAATAGCGCTTTCTTGTATTAGAAGCCTGCGGCCTTGCAATGTCGTAGTGCCCACCGCGGTGGAGAGCCACAGTGAAATGCTGCACTATTATCGACCAATGCATTCGATAGCCAAAACACTGTTAACAAAGAGGCGCTTCGCTTAAGAGACGCTGCGCTTTAGAGAAGAAAATGCTTAATTTTACTTTTCTATAGACGTAAAAAAGCCCGACTCTTTCGAATCGGGCTTTCTTGTATTTGAAGTCGGTGCGCTACGCAGTAGAATGTCCTACTTTCACATAGCAAATGGGATACTATCATTGGTCGGGGCTCGCCTTCGAGCTGTTTTGTTTCACTACTGAGTTCGGCATGGGCTCTTGGCTATTTACTAAACCCCAGACAGCAAAAAACCCGTCACATTGCTGTAACGGGTTTCGCTTATTTGAAGCCTGGTAATGTCCTACTTTCACATAGCAAATGCTACACTATCATCT
>NZ_PNDY01000029.1:0-24191 GCF_005886645.1 Pseudoalteromonas sp. S408
TGAAGAACCAGTGCAAGCTGAGGAGCCAGTTAAAGCTGAAGAACCATTGCAAGTTGAGGAGCCGTCTTTAGAAGCTGAGGCTGTGCCTGTTACAGTTGCTGAAACACCTGTTGAAGCTAAAGAAGCACCAGTGGTTGAAAAAGCCACTGAAGCAACTTTAAATTCTAAAACAGTAATCACTAAAGGACACGCAAGTGCACCAATGGCACAACCTGCTCCAGCATCAGACAGTGAAGTAAAACATGTACCAGCGGCTATGGCTCACGATAAACGTGAACTTATCCCTGATAGTGGTTTACGCGCAGGCTCAATTAAACCAGCTGGTCGTGCAAGTTCTGCAATGACAAAAACATTAAGCGCTGATTAGTAAATAGCACTTAATTTAAAAGCCCCGCTATTTTTAAATAGCGGGGCTTTTTTGTTTTTAGTGAAGCTTTCCCTAAGTCTACAGAATACTATAATGAGAAGCTGCGCTTCTAACGTGAGCAAGTTCAACGTCTACAACACTAATCCGAATTACCTACAGGCGTTAAGCTTGCTCACGCAAAATTGTTTTAAAAAGTGATTATGTCACCACCGAGAAGTAAAGGAGAAGCCAAGTAGAAGCAACAAAACCAATCTTTTTAACTCTGTGTAGCGCGAAGCGCCTCGGTGTGCTCTGTGGTCATATTTATAAATAACAAGAAGCTGCGCTTCTAACGTGAGCAAGCTCTACGTCTTGTATCTCTCATTTTAAGCTTCAAGGCCGTATTTAACTTTCTTGGAGCTTAAAATGAGAGATGGTATCTACAAAATAAAGTCAAACTTTACACCGTACATTACTAAGTGATTATGTCACCACCGAGAAGTGAAGGAGAAGCCAAGGAAAAGTGATTTAAGGGCTGGTGAATATTTTTTGGGTTTAACTTTGTTTATCTCTGTGCAGCGCCAGCGACTCTGTGTTCTCGGTGGTCATATTTATAAATAATAAGAAGCTTCGCTTCTAACGTGAGCAAGCTCTACGTCTACAAAGCCAACTCAAACTTTACACCGTACATTGCTAAGTGATTTTGTCACCAGGGAGTAGTGATTTAAGGGCTATTGTCTTCTCTGTGAAGCGCGCAGCGCCTCGGTGTTCTCGGTGGTAATATTATATTTATAAGAAACTGCGCTTAAGAAAAATGAAAAAAAGGCTTAATTTTACTTGTCTGCTCATTTGCCCCTCATTCACTACTCTTTGTACAATTAAGATCTTTAATCTATTTATAGATACGAGATTAGCAGCTAGCTTTAAATTAACTAGTGGCGTAACAGGCAAAAAAAAGCGCGATATGAATATCGCGCTTTTAATCGATTTGTTAACTCAGTAATGGGCTTATTCGCCTTCAATTTCCATAAAGCGTTGCAGTTGGTCTTTAAGGTTTGGCGGAATACCTTTAATCACCAACGTGTCTGTTGCTTCGTTGTATGTAACACGCTCACCTAAATGCTTGCGCTCAAAGCTTACACTCACACCGCCACCTAAACCTGAAAATTTAACCATACTGGTTACGGTTTTTTTATCGACTGGGAACGTTTCTTCTAAATCGTAACTCTGGTCTTTGCAAAAGCTGTCAAACGGGCTGTCGTCACCTTTTGAAATAGCGGCTGAAAGTTCACTTACGCTTGCTTCTTCGCCGGTAGTTACACAGTCATTGCAGTAATCAAACACCTGCTTACGTAAATCATCTTTTTCTGATTTATCGAACTGTTGCTCAGATAAATAATCCTCTACCGCATTTAGCATAACTTGGCTTTGTTGTTTTGGATCTACACCTTCTTCACAGCCTAAAAAATCTAAGAAAAAGTCAGCAACTTTTCGCCCTGCTCTGCCCTTTATAAACGAAATGTAACGATTATCTTCAGGTTGTGTATCCCAAGCGGTTAAATCTATACGCGCTGCTAATTGCATACGAGAAATATCCAGATGACGCGAGGCTGCTAAATCTAGCTCTGAGGTCATTGAGTAATGCTCTTTAATATTAATCATCGCAATTAGCATATAATCAGTAGCCACGTATTGGTAATGACAAAATACCAAATAGCCTGTTTCGTTAAATGCGTATTTATCTAGCTCTTCTTTTAATACGGTAGATGCTTGCTCAGTTAAGTGCCAAAAGCCCAGCTCGTTATTGCGGTAACTTTGCATAGATGACGCAACAATACTGTTTTTTTCGCCACTAAAGGCGCAGTAACCTTTACCTGGCTTACCCGTGAATGCATGGTGTAATTGTTCGATAAAAACAGCGACTTTATCATTAATGATCATTTCGTCGTTGCGAAGGTGAATTTGCGTATCGTCATCTTTTTTGTCTACATAATGAACGACTAATTTTTTAACGTCTGTTGTCATCTTTGTTTTTCACGCCTCAAGTGTTAAAATACGGGAATATAACTATTTTATTGAACCAACTGATGCCAATCTTATCAAAATACTCTAATGAAGAAGTAGAACAAATCGTCGACCAGCTTATTGATGTGCTAACTCAACACAAAGCACCGGTTGATTTAAGTCTTATGTGTTTAGGAAATTCTATCACGCATATCCTAAAAGAGCATGTACCAACAGGGAAAAGACAAGCTGTAACTGAGAACTTTGCAAAAGCACTTTCACAGTCGGTTAAATAAACACATGAATTTATCGCAGCACAATCAGTTTTCATCAAAAGCAAGTCAGTTGCTAAGCTGGGGGCATTGGTTTACCTTTGCCAACATAGGTTTAGCGCTACTAATTAGCTTAAGCTATTTATTTGCTGACTCGCCTCCTACAAGCTTTATGGGCATTACCTATATGCTAGTAACATGGCTTAGCCATACTAGCTTTATTGCCTTTTTAGCGTTTGTGCTGACGGTATTTCCTTTAAGTTTAGTGTTTCCTTACCCACGCCATATTCGTGGCATGGCAGCTGTTATAGCCACCTTTGGCGCGTCTTTGTTAACTTTAGACGCTTATGTATATGTTAACTTGGGTTATCATTTAAACCCATCGGCCCTGCCCGAAATTATTTCTTTACTTTGGAACCGCTTAACCACTTCCCCGGCACTTACTACGTTTCTTGCAGGTGGTATTGTGCTATTGATTTTAGGTTTTCAATTAGTCGTAAGCAATTATACCTGGCACCATTTGGCACGCTTAAAACAGTTTAAATTTGCACGTTACGCTATTTCATTTTTAGTACTTTGTTTTGCATTTAGTCACAGCATTCATATTTGGGCAGACGCTAACTTAAAATTTGATATTACCAAGCAAGATAACGTGTTGCCGCTTTCGTACCCAACTACCGCTAAAAGCTTACTGGCTAAAAATGACTTGCTTGACATAGAAACTTACAACCAAGCTCATAGCGTAAAAATTAGTAACCAAAATATTAATTACCAAGCACCGGCACCACTTGCTAAGTGTGACGAGTTTACTCAAGCCAACGTAGATATTTTTGTGTTTGAAACTGATGCACAACTAATGAAGTTTGCAAATAACAACAAAGAGCTACATAAAACAGATCTATTTTTACAACCTACTAACCATGACGATATGCTGTTTGGTTTAGTATATGGTTTACCGTCGTATTACAAAGCCGCTATCTTACAAGAGCAAGTACTTCCAGCTTGGCAGAGTCAACGCCGTAGTATTGAAGTTGTGGGTATTGATAACCTCAACTTTATTAATGATCAAGCCCATACTAGTAATGCCATTAGAGTTATTAAAGGGAACGACGAGCAAGCGCCACGCGACAACACGCATGTTTTTGCCTTTAGTTTAGCAAGCGACAACGCTGAAGTAGTCACTACATCAACCTTATATACTTCTGATAAAAACATTGCTGAAATAAATGGGCTGATACAACCTAGCGATTTAATTACAACGAGTGTTGGCAAATACTTAAACTGCAGCGCCATTGCTAAACAAACAATGCTCGGTGTGAATTTATATAAGAAAAAAGATGATATGGGCGTTAATTACAGCCAAGGTGTTGTAATTGCTTATAAAAAAGATCGGATCACCTTAATTGATTCAGATGGTAACTTTAAAAACATTTCTGCCGCTGAAGGTTTTTCTATCGAACAGCGCTTAGATATTCCTTTTTTAGTGCAAAGCATTAAAAAGCTTAAAACCTTTTCTGAATAGCCTGAGTATTAACCTAGCTTGCGATACTGCCAAGCTAGGTTATAGTTTTATTACCTGTTAATGACTTAACAAAATAAACTACGTTCATGGATGGCTGTTATGACTAAATTTACTCCTTCTGCTGTACTATTTGCCTGCATGTGTTTTTTAAGCAGCGATTGCAACGCAACCACCTACTATAAATGCGTGACCGAAAAAGGCACTACCTTTTCTCAGTTCCCGTGTGATAACCAAGCAACGGCTTATAAAGTGACTACTGCTAACGTCACAGAGTCAGGGCCTGATGCTAATTATTCAAAACAATTAAATGCACTTGAACGAGAGCAAATTTTAAAAGGCTTAGAGGCAGAGCTGCGCAGTAATAACCATAAGCTTGCTATTCTCGACAGAGACAAGCAACGTAATGAATACAAACAAAAGGAGCGCTTAAATCATATTTTGGCTGACGACGATAAAAAGCGAATTTCAAAAGACATCACTAAAAAGCTTAAGTTAATAAATAAAGAATATAAAAAAGATGTATCTACCATTACCAAACGAATTAAAAAACTTGAGAAAAAAATCGAACGTTATAAAAAAGAGTAATTAATCGCCACTTTATTCAGTTTACAATGTGCACTTTTAGTTAATTGAAAAATTTAGTCCCTATTAATTTAGCTTGGTTTTAAACCTAAAATAACATACCCTTAACAAAATAGAGTATAAGCTCTACTGTGTAATAAGGAGTGCTAATGCAGCCACGTAATATTGCTGAATTAATTTTAACTGGCTTTAAAAAGCACTATCAGCTTTTTCAAAAAATAACCGCTCAAGCGCCCCTTGCGTTTGCCAAACAAGACTGGCAAGCAATTAATGATATTAGCCGTTTGCGTATTAGTTACTACGATGAGCGCGTTAACGAAACAATACAGACCTTAAAACAAGATCACCCTTCGCACGAACTCGACGAAGTCCTTTGGCTTGAAGTTAAAAAACTATATCAACAATTTTTATGTTTTCACCCTCAGGCTGAACTTGCCGAAACATTTTATAATTCGGTGTTTTGCAGGCTTTACCATAGACGTTATTTTCATAACGATTTTATATTTGTACAAGCCACGTTAAAAGATGCGCCATCGGTTCCTGTTGAGTCAGAATACCGAAGTTATTTTCCAGTTGTTGATGGCCTTAAGCCCACAATTAAACGCATTATTAATCACTTTGACTTTAAAGCCCCGTTTGTTGATTTAGAGCGCGATATTCGTCTGCTAGTTAAAGCATTTTATAAACAAGCGCCTGACACGCATCATCAACCGTGGAAAATGCGCTTTGATATTTTACATACCGCGTTTTATCGTAATAAGGCCGCTTATATTGTCGGGCGGGTTGTGTCTGAAAGTGGTGTTCAACCTTTTATTATTGCTGTTCTCCACCACAAGGATAAAGGCTTATATTTAGATGCCCTACTCACTAAATCGTCACAGATGCGTGTTATTTTTGGCTTTGCCCGCGCTTACTTTATGGTTGAAACACACGCTCCTTCAGCACTTGTACGCTTTTTAAATGAGTTAATGCCCAACAAAACGATTGCAGAGCTGTATAATGCAATCGGTTTTCATAAGCAGGGAAAAACTGAGTTTTATCGTGAATTTTTGAATCATTTAACACATTCAAATGATGAATTTACCATTGCACCAGGTACACCGGGTATGGTGATGATGGTATTTACGCTCCCTTCTTTTGGTTATGTATTTAAGGTAATTAAAGACAAGTTTGGTGAGAGTAAACCGTTTGGTCGCGACACAGTTTTAAAACGTTATCAACTCGTTAAAAGTCATGACCGGGTTGGTAGAATGGCCGACACAATAGAGTATTCAAACGTCGTATTTCCTTTAGCACGCTTTGATAGTAATTTACTTGAGCAACTTCATAAAACGATTGGCTCGTCTATGGTCATTGAAGGTGATTGGCTGATCATAAAGCATTTGTATATTGAGCGGCGCATGACACCATTAAACTTATTTTTAGAAAATGCTGATGACGCAAGCGCTGCTGATGCGATAGAAGAATACGGCCAAGCTTTAAAAGAAATGATAGCGGTTAATATTTTCCCTGGCGATATGCTATTAAAAAACTTTGGTGTAAGTAAACACAAGCGCATTATTTTTTACGATTACGACGAAGTGCAATATTTAACAGACATGAATTTTAGAGCGTTGCCCAAGGCCAAAAGCTACGATGACTACTTAATGGATGAGCAAACCTACTCTGTTGCCCCGCAGGACGTTTTTCCTGAGCAACTTTGCACATTTGTGACGCCAAACCCGACATACAAACAGTTTTTAATCAGCACACACCCTGAACTGATTGATGTTAACTTTTGGAAGCAGGCGCAACAAAATATAAAAAATGGCCTAATAAATCATATTTACCCGTACCCGACAGCACAGCGTTTTATCCATCACTGGTAGGCGCAAGGACACACACATGAATATAAGCAAAATAGATTTAAACTTACTTGTATACCTCGATACACTACTTCGTGAGTGCAACGTTACACGCGCTGCAAATCAGCTAAGCATTACACAACCTGCTATGAGTAACGGCCTTAAGCGCCTTCGTAACCTTTTTAACGATCCTATTTTAGTTCGTACTAGCGATGGCATGGTGCCAACAGAACGTGCCATTGAGTTACAACCCGTCATTCGTGGCATACTCATGACGCTTGAAGAAACACTCGCACCAAACAGAGAGTTTGAAGCCAGCCAAAGTAAACGTGTATTCAGGATAATGGCCAGTGACTATGCAGCCAGTACACTTGCACCAAAACTACTAAGCAAACTGCACGAAGAAGCCCCAGATACAACGTTAGATATACTCACACCAAGCGACGTGACTTTTCACGATGTTGAAAACGGTAAAGTAGATATGGCAATTAACCGTTTTGAAAATCTTCCGCAATCGTTTCACCATAAGCGTATTTGGAAAGACAGCTTTTGCTGCCTAGTAAAAGCCGATAACCCAATAATCGAAAACTTCAGTCTTGATAGCTACCTAAAAGCTCGCCACATATGGGTAAGTAAAACAGGCTTTGGCGTGGGCGTTGGTATGGATCCAAAAGATGTGCAAAAACTGGGGTGGGTTGATGAAGCACTTGCTCATTTTGGTAAACATAGAAACATTGCCACATTTACACGTAACTACCATGTCGCCATTCACTTGGCAAAAGAGCAAAACTTAGTGGCTACTTTGCCATCAAAAGCGGCTAATATTTATTTAGACGATGCCGGTCTTAAAATTTTAGAGCCACCATTTCCTATTCCTCCTTTTGAATTAGACATGATTTGGAGCCCACTGCTGCACAGAGATGCTAGCCATATTTGGCTTCGTCAAAAAGTAGCTGAAGTGGCCGATGAACTAAAATAAATTTATTACACGATTATTTGTAAGATTTGCTAGGCGTCATAGTGTTTTTTCGCCTAGTTATTTTTATAAACTCTAGATACATATAAATATCAGTTACTTAACTCCGCCATTTAAAATGGAATGGCTCTTGCTTTAGTTATGATAAGTTTCATTCATAACATTAAAGAGGTCATTATGAACACCCTTCAAGGAACAGACGCTAATCATATTTCAGACATCATCCAAGTAATGAACAGCGGTATCGATTTTTACCAAAAAGCACAAGAGAATATTGAAGACCCCGCCATAGGGGCACTATTTCAGCGCATGATTGATGCGCGCAGAGTAAGTATTGAACGCCTGCAACCCTATGCTATAAACGAGCAAGGCGAGCGAGAAGAAGGGTCGTCATTTGCTGTTGAAGCACGCAGAGCATACACCGCGCTTCTTACCACGTTTAGTTCAAACAACGACAGCACCTATGTAAGCGAGCTTGAAGAGGTTGAGGACAAAACCTTAGCGGAAATTAAAGAAGCGATGGATAAACCACAACCTGCCGATTGTAAAGCCGCGCTTGCCGCAACACTCCTTACAATGCAAAGTTGTCATGCTGAAATGAGCCGAATGCAAAAAAGCTAACTAACCTGAATTGTTTTTTAGCTATTCAGTAAATTATTACCCATACAAACCCAGCAACAGGCTGGGTTTTTTATTACTCAAAAATCATGAATATGTTTTAGTTACATGTTAGAACATATTTTATACAAATATTTAATGTTATTAGAATATTTATTTAACTGTATTATTTTTCAGCTGTGCTAGTTTTGTTAATAGGATCCTAGAAACCTCGCTGTGGCGCCGCAGCTTTAATTAAAATAGTAAGGTCCAATATGAAAAATAAAACAGCTAAACTGCAAGATAACGCCGACGTAGACATGACCCCAATGCTTGATATTGTGTTCATACTGCTCATATTTTTTATTGTTACTACCTCATTTGTTAAACCCGTCGCCATTGAATTAAACCGCCCATTAGATAAACCAAGTATTGAAAAACAAAGTAAAAATGCAGTTTTCAGTATTGATGCAAATAACGGCGTTTACTTTTCAGGGAGGTTAATTGACTTAGAGCAAGTGTCGAACAACTTAGCCATGTTTGCAGCTAAATATGAAATAAGTTCGGTGCTTATAAAAGCAGATGAAAACAGTAAACACAATACGCTGATGACGGTGATGAATAACATTAAAGAGTATGATAACTACACAATAAGCTTAGTTTCTAATTAAAACCTATTAGCTAATCAGTGTTAAATATAAAACCAAAAAAAGGGCCTTTCGGCCCTTTGAGTTAAATAACGAAAGGGAGAGTTAGTTATTAAAAGCGGTACTCTGCGCCTACATAGTAGTATGCGCCGTTAAAGCCAAAAGGTGCTGAACGACGAGAGTATTCAAACACGCCATTACTACTTACAACAGTATTGCCGTTAGCGTCTACAATTGTGCCTGTACGAGAGTTACCAATTTCATTTTTGTCTGGGTATACATCAAGTAAGTTATTAGCACCCACATTCACAGATAGGTTTTCGTTAATAAAGTAATTAACTTTTACGTCTGTTAGTATTTCGGCACCGTAAGTTTGACGACCACCGTCTTCTACTGTGTATTCACCAAAGCGATTAAACGACAGATTAACGGTCCAGTCTTCGTTTTGATAAAGCGCACTTAAGTTAATACGATCTTCTGGTTGCCATTCTTCAATAATCGAAATTTCTTGATCTGAAAAAACGCTTTCAACTGGCACAGTTTCAAGACCTGAACCTGATGGTGTAAATAACGAAACAACTTCAGTTTCTGTAAAGTTAGCAGCAAGGGTAAAATCAAGTGAGCCGCCAAACCCTTCAGTATTGTAGGTTGCAACAAAATCTATACCGCTTGTTTCTGTGTCTGCACCGTTTAAGAAAAACTGGCCTGCACCGGCACCAGAGCTAACAAGCGCGGCGTCTAAACTAGTAGAAAGCCCTTTACCTAAACGGTTACTGATAACAATTCGGTCGTCAATATCGATTGAGTAGTAGTCGACCGTTACGTTAATGCTGTCTGTTACGTTATATACAATACCTAAGCTACGGTTTTGAGATTTTTCTTCTTTAAGTTTTGGAATACCTAAACTTTGTGCCAGTGTAGAGTCGTTTCTGAACGTTCCCACTTCTTCGGCTACTAATGTGCCATTTGGCCCTACAACAAACTGTGTACTTATGTTGTTAAAGTAAAGTTGTTGCATAGAAGGCGCTCTAAAGCCTGAGCTTAACGCACCACGTAATGAAATATCGTCTGTAATTGCCCAGTTACCCGCTAACTTAAAGTTAACCGTATCACCAAACCCTTTGTAGTTATCGTAACGAAGTGCGCCCGATAAAATTACGTCTTCAATAACATATGCTTCAGCGTCTAAATAAAACGAAATCACATCTCGAGATTCATCTACTGATGATGCAGGTGACGAACCACCAAAACCTTGCGTGCCGCCAGACGCGTTTTCGCTGCCGACACCGCCACTTAAACCACTGTAAATGCTTACGCCGTTATTTGTATCGTAATCACGATAAGCATACTCATTACCAGCTAAAATACGGTACTCGTCGGTACGCATTTCTGCGCCCATTGCTAGTGAGTAATCGTCAAAGTTTTGAGTAAAATCTAAATTAATTGTTTGTAGAGACAATTCCATGCCGTAAGCATACGCTTCACGCGGAATGGTCGAACGAATGTCAGCCGCGCTTAAGCCCTGTTCATAACGTAAAAAGTTAGCGTACGATGCGTTGATTGTATCGCTTGTTGTGTAGTCGATACTGTTTTCACCGTACGTGTACGACAAATCAAGGCTTGAATCGTTATCAAACTCAGTTTTGTAACCAAAGTTATAAGAAATATCATCAATGGTGGTGTTTATTTTTGGTAAAAAGCCAAGTGGAATTGTTGCGTCACCATCTTGTAATACCGGGTTGCCACCCGCATTAGCATTGTGACGGAAAAACGCGGCCGATTCGTTGTCGCGTGTTGAGTACGTGATAAACCCATATAATTCGCCATCGCCTAGTTCATAACCCGTATTTACGGTTAAACCAAACTGTTGCGAATCAGCATCACCAATTCTAAATGTATTACGATCAGCTGTTAATTCACGTGGGTCACCTGCCAGCAATGTTCCATCGCTGAGTTCTTCACAGCCGTAAAACTGACACGAACCATGCAAACCTGCACGATTAGTTGGCGCACGATCACGGTAATTAATAGTTGTATTTAAGTAGCCATTGTCACCGAGTGCAAAACCTTTGTTGAAGTCAACATTAACTGTTTCACCGTCACCTTCAGAGTATTCACCGTAGTTAATTGCAGCTTTACCACCTTCACTGCCATCTTTTAATACAATGTTGATAACACCTGCTATTGCATCAGACCCATATTGAGCAGCTGCACCGTCACGAAGAACTTCAATACGTTTGATTGCAGAAGCCGGAATAGCATTCATATCAGTACCCGCAGTACCACGACCAACCGATGTATTAATATGGATAATGCTAGCTTGATGACGACGTTTACCGTTGATCAATACCAATGTTTGATCGGGACCTAAACCGCGTAATGTTGCAGGTCTTAATGCATCTGTACCGTCGCTGATAGATGAACTTGAAAAGTTAAATGAAGGCGCAATTGCTTGTAGCATACGGCCCACTTCAGTTTGCCCTGTATTTTCAAGTGCTTCAGCACTTAAAATATCGACCGGAACGGGTAAATCTTCAACCGAACGCCCTGCTACACGGCTACCAACAATTGCAATTTTTTCGATTTTTTCTTGGGCAACGTCTTCTGCCGCATTTACACCTTGAGAATTTACCGCCAGTAATGCCGGTAATACTGCTGCACTGACTGCTGAAAGCTTCATCATGTTGTTATCATTCCTGTTGATTTGTTTGAGTTTTATACTCAGTAATCCATTTTGATCAACAACCGCATCGAGCCCAGTCCCTACCAATAATGCCTCCAGCGCATCTAGTTGGGTATAAAATCCATAGACTGAATTTGCTTCATATTCTTTAGCTAACTCGTATGAAAACACCACGGTTTGCTTGGTTTGTTTAGCAAATTCAATTAAGGCTTTGTCTGCTCGCTGCGCTTTTATATCAAATTGCACCATTTGCCCGGTAGTTTGACTTGCGGCTTGCACACTTAGGCTAAACATAGCGGGTGCAAACACACATAAACCACTCAATAAATGCAATTGGTTACTGCGCACTGTATATAAACAGCTGGCAAACAAAAATCCTCTATGGTTTTGTTTCTTTTTTTTAATCTTTTTTTTACGTGCAGGATTTAAAGATGCAACTTTATCTAACATATGTCTGATTTGCATAGCTGCTTCTTATGATTTTGTATTTTGCGTAAGCGTTACTGTGTGTTTACCTTGGCGTTCATGGCTAATAGAAAAGTTAGTGTGTAAACTTTCTAACAGACCAGTCACATCGCCTGCTTTAAACACACCGGCTACTTTAATAGACGCAAGTTCTTCTGACGATAATTTAAAGCGTGTAGAGGTATAACGGCTCACTTCATTTAAAGCGTCGCTAAGCGGTTCACCATTAAAAACAAGCATGCCATTTTGCCAAGCTAAATCACGTTCAACATCATCAATAGAAAGCTGAGTGATTGGCTTAGTGATGCTTTTTTCTATAACAGCCTTTTCGCCAGAGGTAACTATATTGGCATTAATTTGGCGTATTTTTTCTGCATTTTTATCAGCTAACTGATAGGCTTTAAAGTCGCTGGCATCCACTGCTACACTCGGATCGGTGATCATTACTTTGCCTTCGGTTACCACCAGCTCTAAGTCGGAAGATGTATTGCGCTGAACATTAAATACAGTACCCAATGCAGTAAAACTTTTATTGCCAGCCATTACACTAAATGGGCGAGATGCATCTTTAGCAACGTTAAATCGACCTTCCCCCCTATTGAGCAATAGTTGTCTGCGGCCTTTGCTATAAGCGACTTCTAATAAACTATTTGTATTTAATTGCACAATGGTGCCGTCGGGTAATGCGTAAGTTGCTTGCTCGCCAACTTTAGTTTTATAAATTTTAGTGTAATTAACTTTTGCTAACTGTTGGCTGTAACCGTTTTCTAAATTAATTAATAGATAACTACACACCATAAGTGCTGCAAATAAACTGGCTGCAATAGACGTTGAAACCAGCCATCTTTTTTTAGGTTGCTTACTATTACGATGAGGGAATAAATTACTGAGCTCGTTTAAAACAGATATTTCATCCCATAGGTGGGCTAGCTCGTAAAGTGCATCTTGGTGAGCGTTGCTTTGCATCATCCACAGTGTAAACTGCTCTTTTTCATCTTTTGATAAGCCACGGTCAATGGCGCTGATCCAGTTACAAGCTGTTTCTAAGATTAAATCTTTTGAAGTAAATTGATGAACATTGCTCATTTTGCAACCCTCTTTACGGTTAACGGATAGAGAGAATTGTCGTGATTAGTTTTTGCCACTTGGCTTTGATCGTGTTCGCGCATGTAAAGCATGGTTTTTAATAACCCTTTAGCAATGTGTTTTTCAACAGTACTCTGACTAAGCTGCATCTCGCTTGCGATCTCTTTTTGGCTCATGCCATATACTTTTTTTAGTATAAAACATTTACGGGTTGATGGACTTAATTGCTCTGTTGCTCTACAAAACAGTAAAAAACGCTCTTTGGACGTGTATTCGTCTTCAAGCTGCATTGACTTTAGCAACACAGGTAATTCGCTGTCATCATCAAGCGAATCATTAAATTTGTTGTCCCACTTAGCAACATGGTTTAATGCTAAATGTTTAGCGGTTTTTAACATGTAACTACGGGTATATTGAATATCTTGTTTTAAATCAGCCTCGTAGCTTTTTATAAATGTTTCTTGCACAATGTCGTCTACGTCATCGGGCTGTACAATTCGAGAAACAAAGCGTTTAAGTTGGCTTGAAATATCAACAAATGTTGACGCAAATTTATTCTTTTGGGTCATGTTTAGTAAACACCTGTTGTTATTATTGTTACCGTAAGATTACGAGTTTTGAATATAAAAAACTAGTTAAATGTAAATTTTTAGTTGTATAAATGTCATATTTTTTTATTAGGGGTATTAATGGGTAAAATTTTAGACTACATCCGACTGAGTTTTTTTGCTTGCGGGCTGCTTTTAGGCGTGCAAATACCTGCATTTGTCAGTGATTTTGGCCAAGCATTAAACGCTCAATTAGTTGAGGCAAATAATGCGATTGCGCCTTTTCAAAAAGACGCCAAAAAATACTTTAACAACGACCTAACCAAATTAATAAAACACTATGAAAATTTAGGCGATGAAATTGTCGGTAAAGGTGCCAATCATATTCAAACTCTCAGCCAGCGTCAGCAAACGTTGGCAAAGGCTGTTGATGCGTTTTCAAGTTCGCCTTATCTGTTTACACTTACCAGCGAGCTAAACACTATAAAACAGCAAGTATGGCAACGTTTTGAAGGGCAAATAATTTTAAAAACAGACTCTATTACAGCAGCAATTATCTTTGCAATAATCATTGCATTTATTGCAGAACTTACAGGCTTTTTGTTGATGACTGTAATTAAGCGCACATACCAACGATTAGTCGGTGCATGCGAATAACGATTTCATAAAATCAAAAAACACCTCTGTTTTTCGAGTTGTTAAACTATTTTGTGGCCGTAAAAACCATACAGGGGCATCGCTTTGTGCCAATGCGTTTGGCATCACTTCTACTAATGCGCCATTTCTAAGTTCGTCATTTATAGCAAGTCTTGATTTTATAGCAATGCCATGACCCGCAATGGCAGCTTGTGTCATGTTGTCGGAGTTTGAAATAGTAAAACGTGTTTGTGCATTAAATGTGTGAACTTTTTGTTGGGCATCATAAAGCTTTAATTGGCGTTGCCATGGTAGGCAGACCCAAAAATGTTTTTCCAACTCAGTAATGGTTGTTGGCATTGAATCCTTTTTTATATAGCTGGGTGCGGCGCATAATATACGACTGTTATTGACTATTTTACGTGAAAGCAATCCTGAATCATTTAATTGCCCTACACGAATAGCCACATCTTGCGCATCATCAACCACGTTTACAAACTGATCGGTTATTAAAAAGTCTAGCTTTAGATCTGGAAAAGCGTGCTCAAATTCATTAAGCCTAGGCATTACGTATTTAGAAAAAACCCAAGGTGGCATGGTGACTCTCAATAACCCACTTACCGATGAACTTCGTGCGCCAATACTGTGCTCTGCATCGCGTAATGCTTCAATTATGGCACCTATACGGGTATAGAATATTTCTCCCGCTGGGGATAAGCGCACGCGTCTGCTGTCTCTAAACACAAGCACAGTAGCTAGCTCTCGCTCTAATTTACTTAAGCGGTGACTCACTGTTGCAGGTGATAAACGCTGTTCACGAGCAGCTGCCAACACCCCTTTATTTTCAACCACGGCAATAAACGTTTCTAGGTCACTTAAACTGTACATAAAAAACCACAATGTCTTTTCAATGTTTAGTATTTTCGAATGAAGCTTTCAGTTTTACAATGTTTATTTAAATATTTAAAACCATATACTTTTCTGCAATGTAATAATTGATGAGACTAAGCCATGAGTTTAAAAGCACAAATAGATGCATTTAATGTTCAAAAAGAAGCTAATTTACCCGCAGACGTTTTAGCATTAATGAATACAACGAACGAAGAATTAATTGCTCAGCACATAAAAAATAATGCCCTACAGGTAGGCGATAAGGTAGAAAATTTTACCTTGGCAAACCATCTAGGCAAAAATGTAGAACTGGTAGATTTATTAAAAAAAGGCCCGGTAGTGATTAGTTTTTACCGTGGTGCCTGGTGCCCGTATTGTAATTTAGAATTAAAAGCACTGAACGATTATTTACCTCAATTTAAAACTAAGAGCGCTCAATTGGTGGCAATTTCTCCTCAGCTACCAGATCAAACCTTAACGACTGCCCAAAAAAATGAGCTCGAGTTTGATGTGCTCTCAGATGTTGGTAATAAGGTTGCACAGCAATTTGGCTTGTTGTTCACACTCGATAAACGTATTCAAGAGTTATATACCGGCTTTGGGATTGATTTTGAACAAACCTACGGCGACAAAACTTACCAGCTGCCCCTTCCTGCAACCTATGTAATTAACCAAAATGGCATCATTACATACGCGTTCTTAAACGAAGATTACACATTGCGTGCAGAGCCGAGTGATGTGATGACCGCACTCGATGGAGAAAAAAAATAATGCCTTTACTAAAATCATTAAAATTACTCACACTACCCCTTACTTTAGCAGCTAGCTTATTAGTAAGTTCAGTAAATGCAGAAGAAAGTAAAGACAAACCAAAAGTACTTATTTTTGATGTAAACGAAACCTTGCTCGACCTAACCAGTATGCGCACCTCAATAGGAAAAGCATTAGGTGGCAGAGAAGATTTACTGCCTTTGTGGTTTTCAACCATGTTACACAACTCGCTGGTAGACACAGTAACCGGTGATTACCATGACTTTGGCCAAATTGGTGTAGCGTCACTAGCTATGGTGGCAAAGAATAACAATATTAATATTACCAACGAGGAAGCTAAAACAGCCATCGTTACGCCGCTGTTATCACTACCGCCGCACAGCGATGTGAAAGATGGACTGGCAAAACTCAAAGCGCAGGGCTATAAGTTAGTAAGCTTAACTAATTCGTCAAATAAAGGGGTTAAAACTCAATTTGAAAATGCAGGTTTGTTGTCATATTTTGACGCGCGTTACAGCATTGAAGATATTAAAATATATAAACCTGATTTACGTGCCTACGACTGGGTACTTAAAAAGTTAAACGTAGCACCCAACGAGGCCATGATGATTGCTGCACATGGTTGGGATGTTGCTGGTGCTAAACAAGCGGGCTTACAAACAACCTTTATTGCACGCCCAGGTAAAGCGTTATATCCGCTTGCGAAAAAACCTGATCACGTTGTGAAAGATTTACATGAATTAGCCGCTCTACTTAAATAACGAGCGCTACTTACAAAATCAATACCCAAGCGGCCAATCTCAGGAAGAGTTTGACCGCTTTTTTATCACTAAAAACCGCGTATAAACAAAGTATTTAGCGATTTTAACTGCTAGCAATTTACCCCTCACAACGCTACTATTTAAATATCACGTCGTGGAGATAATTATGAATAGTCAAAGATTAAGCGAGTTTGAAGAGTATTTTCAAATAAACGAGAGCATTAGGGTTAATTTGTTTGCTGTACCCAATGAGCAAGTACCTAAATCTCAGCTAGCACTTGATGATGATATTCCGCCTCTTTTTAGATTAGCTAATGAAGTGAGTGAACTTGAACAAAGCTCATTACGCCCACTTCGAAACTTAGGCGATGTAGCGCAAGAGCTTGCCGCGTTTTTACAAGCGCAATCGCGAAAAATAGATTTAATTATGAGCCACATTTTAGCCTCTGAGCAAGCGCAGGAAAATGCTATACACTGCGATAGTTATGGCGGCGGCGGTATTAAATTTACATCGTCTGATGTGTATTCAATTGGGCAATCGTTTAGGACAAAACTTTTTTTGCATCATGAAGCATCAGCTGTGTATTGTTACACCGAGGTTGTTGCTATAGAAAAGCAAGACAACGATCATTATCAATACACCGTGCTGTTCACCGCTATCAGAAACACTGATCAAGAATTAGTAGTAAGAGCAAGTTTGCACGCGCAAACGCGCCAACTAAAAAAGCGCCAAGAACTAGAACAAACATCAGACGATTCAACCACTGAATAATTGTATTTGCAGTAAATTTAACTTGCTAAAGCAAACCGATTTTTCAAGTGACTTGGAAGTAACACAGCTGCTAAACTAGTAGTATCTCTATTTGTATAAAAATTCCATGAACTTTAGACTTTTACCTGAATGGGCCGAGCAAGACGCTGTTATGCTTACTTGGCCGCATAAACATACCGATTGGGCTGATAATTTAGCCCGTGTTGAGCCTGTCTATGTTGAGCTTGCAAAACATATAACACACTACCAATCGTTAGTTGTTGTTGCTCATAACGAAGCCTTAAAAACACATATTACTGCTCTACTCACTCATGCCTGTATTAAATTAGAACGTGTTTATTTTGTTGTAACACCTACTAATGATACATGGGCACGCGATCACGGCCCACTAACGTGTGCAAATATAAGCAATGAGACTAAACTAAAAATCTATGATTTTACGTTTAACGGCTGGGGCAATAAATTTGAAAGCGCACTTGATAATCAAATCAATAAGGCAGTAGTTGAGCAGCTAAGCCACGCTAACAATGATTATCAAGCACTAGATATGGTGCTTGAAGGTGGCGGTATTGAAATAAACGAGCACGGCGTATTGCTAACAACCAGCGAATGTTTGCTTAATAAAAATCGTAATCCTAATTTATCACCTAACGATATTGAAGCCTTATTAAAAACGCATTTAGGGGCCACCGATTTTTTATGGGTCGATCACGGTTATTTAGCCGGTGACGATACCGACAGCCATATAGACACGCTAGTCCGATTTGCACCAAACAATACGCTAGTATATGTACAATGTGATGATGAAAATGACGAGCATTTCAGCGCGCTTAATGCGATGGAAAAACAATTAAAAGGCTTTAAAACGGCTAATAACACCCCATATAATTTGGTTGAGTTACCATGGCCAAAAGCCGTGTATGACGATGAAAAATCGCGCTTACCTGCAACCTATGCTAACTACTTAATTATTAATAATGCTGTGCTTGTTCCTATATACAACGATGTGAACGACAACCGTGCTTTAGCACAGGTTCAAAAAGCATACCCACAGCACACTATAATCGGCGTAAATTGCCAACCCATTATTGAGCAATTTGGCAGCCTACACTGTATTACAATGCAATTACCACGTGGATTTTTAGCTGGAGCAGCACAATGACAAGCCCTGCAAAGTTAACCGTTGCTTTAGTGCAACAAAGCAACAGCGATAACGCTGATGAAAATATGGCTAAATCAATCAAAGCCATTCGGGAAGCCGCAAAAAATGGGGCTCAGCTTGTTGTTTTGCAAGAGCTTCATCGCAGTCTTTATTTTTGCCAAACCGAAGACGTTGATGTATTTGACCTTGCAGAAACCATACCTGGGCCAAGCAGCAACACCTTAGGTGAAGTCGCCAAAGAGCTCAATATTGTTATCGTGGCGTCATTATTTGAGAAGCGCGCTACAGGCTTGTACCACAATACCGCTGTGGTGCTTGAGAAAGACGGCAGCATTGCAGGTAAATATCGCAAAATGCACATACCTGATGATCCTGGTTTTTACGAGAAATTTTACTTTACCCCTGGCGATTTAGGCTTTGAGCCTATTCAAACATCGGTAGGTAAATTAGGTGTGTTGGTGTGTTGGGATCAGTGGTTTCCAGAAGCGGCGCGTTTGATGGCAATGGCCGGTGCCGAGCTATTAATTTACCCAACCGCTATTGGCTGGGATCCGAATGACGACAAAGATGAACAAACACGTCAAAAAGATGCATGGGTTATTAGTCAACGTGCTCATGCGGTCGCAAACGGAGTACCGGTGATTAGCTGTAATCGTGTTGGTCACGAGAGGGACCCAAGCGGACATAGCAGCGGCATTCAATTTTGGGGTAACTCGTTTATTGCTGGGCCTCAGGGTGAGTTTTTAGCGCAAGCTAACAACATCGATGAACAAATATTAGTGGTAGAAGTTGATCAAAAACGCTCAGAAAACGTAAGACGTATCTGGCCGTTTTTGCGTGATCGCCGAATTGATCACTACAGCGACCTTACAAAAATATACCGCGACTAACTAAAAGAATGGCTCTTAGCTTATAAGAGCCAATCAAATGGAGTAATAAATGGCGTTTGAGCAATGGGCAGCCTTGCCTTGGGTAAAATCTCAAAAAGATAAAATTCAGTGGGGGCAGCTAAGCGGAAGTGGTTTAAGTATTGCCATTGCCGAAGGTGTTAAACAACAAGAAAACTTAGTATTAATTGTTACACCCGACACACCCAGCGCGCTGCGCCTTGAAACAGAGCTAGACTACTTATTACCTGATAACCCGGTGATGGTATTTCCTGATTGGGAAACCTTGCCTTACGATCATTTTTCTCCTCATCAAGATATTATTTCTGCGCGCTTAGCCACATTAAATACCCTAAAAAAAGAACAACAAAGCGTATTAATCGTGCCTGTCTCTACGCTGATGCTGCGCACCGCGCCTGCCTCGTTTATTTATGGTTCGACAATAAACTTTAAAGTAGGCGATAAGCTCGACACTCATAATTTTAGACAAAATCTAGAGCAAGCAGGTTACCTAAACGTACAACAAGTGATGGAACATGGTGAGTACGCCATTCGAGGCTCAATCGTCGATTTATACCCTATGGGTAGCCCGCATCCATTTAGGCTCGACTTTTTTGATGACGAACTTGATACGATTCGCTTGTTTGATGTGGAAACGCAGCGCTCTGACGAAAAAGTAGAGAAAATTGAATTACTGCCCGCACACGAATTTCCAACTAATGAGGCAGATATTGAGCGTTTCAGAATTGGTTACCGTGAAAAGTTTGGTGCAAGTTCAGAGCAAGATTCTGTTTACATGCAAGTTAGTAAAGGAAATTGGCCTGCTGGTATTGAATACTACATGCCGTTATTTTTTGAAAACCTAGCCACGATTTTTGACTACCTGCCTGATAACACAACCGTTATGCAGTTAGGCGATTTAGAACACGCCGCCGACAATTTTTGGCACGATGTTAATGTTCGCTATGAAAACCGTAAAGTAGACCCACTGCGCCCACTACTTGAACCCAATGCGCTATATCAGCCAATTGACGAGCTGTTTTCTAACTTAGGGCAATTTGCACGTATTCGTTTATCGCTTGCCAAGCTAGGCACGAAAGCAGGTAATAAAAATTTGTCGGTTAGTGAACTACCCGCAATAAGAATAGATCATAAACAGCACGAACCGTATGCTGCATTTATAAACTACGTCGCAGCGCAAAAGAAGAAAAAAAGCAGCATATTATTGAGCGTTGAATCGGATGGCCGTCGTGAATCGTTACTGAACATATTAAAACCCAGCGGTTTAAAATTTAAAGAGTTTGATACCTTTGAACAATTTACCCAAAGCGATAGTGATGTAGGCTTAATTGTAAGCCCGCTTGAGCAAAGTGTTGTACTTGGCTCTAAACCTACTTTATCGATTATTACCGAACAAGAGCTGCTAGGCATTAAAGTATCGCAGCGCAGACGTCGTAAACACAAATACGAAGCAAGCCAAGATGCACTGATCCGTAACTTAGCTGAACTCAAAGAAGGTCAGCCCGTTGTGCATCTTGATCACGGTGTTGGCCGCTATCAAGGTTTACAAACTATTGATGCGGCAGGTGTAATTACGGAATTTGTTACCATAATATACGCCGGTGAGTCTAAATTGTATGTGCCGGTGTCGGCTCTGCATATGCTCAGCCGTTACTCAGGCGGCGAAGAAAGCAGTGCACCACTGCATAAGCTCGGCTCAGACGCCTGGGAAAAAGCAAAAAAACGTGCTGCTGAAAAAGTACGTGATGTAGCCGCTGAGTTACTTGATATATACGCACAGCGTCAAGCTAAACCAGGTAATAAATTTACCCTAGACGGCCAAGCCTATCGCCAGTTTAGTGAAAGTTTTCCGTTTGAAGAAACCGACGACCAGCGTAATGCAATTGAAGCTGTATTAGGCGACATGCAATCAAAACAAGCGATGGATCGTTTAGTGTGTGGTGATGTAGGCTTTGGTAAAACCGAGGTTGCTATGCGTGCAGCTTTTGTTGCTGTTAACGATGGTAAACAAGTTGCCATTTTAGTGCCCACTACCCTCCTTGCGCAGCAACACTATGAAAACTTTAAAGACCGTTTTGCTGACTTTCCTATTGAAGTGGGTGTGCTTTCTCGTTTTAATTCAACAAAAGAGCAAAAAGACACCCTAGAAAATATGGCTAATGGCAAATTAGACATTGTTATTGGCACACATAAACTTATTCAACAAGACATTAAATTTAACGATTTAGGACTTCTCATCGTAGATGAAGAGCATCGCTTTGGTGTGCGCCAAAAAGAAAAAATTAAAGCACTACGTGCGGATGTCGATATTTTAACACTTACTGCAACACCTATCCCTCGAACGCTTAATATGGCCATGAGTGGTATGCGCGACTTATCTATTATTGCGACTCCACCGGCTAAACGCTTGGCGGTTAAAACCTTTGTTCGCCAACGTGATGTAGAACTTATTCGCGAAGCCATTCTGCGTGAAATCAAACGTGGCGGCCAAGTGTACTTTTTGCATAATAACGTTGAAACAATAGAGCGCGTGGCGCAAGAGCTAAGTGAATGGGTACCTGAAGCGAATGTGATTACCGCTCACGGGCAAATGCGCGAGCAAGAGCTTGAGCAAATAATGACCCAATTTTATCACCAAAAATACAATGTAATTGTGTGTACAACCATTATAGAAACTGGTATTGACGTGCCTACGGCAAATACCATTATTATGGATAGAGCCGACAAGCTAGGTTTAGCACAATTACATCAATTGCGTGGTCGTGTTGGTCGAAGCCATCATCAGGCATATGCCTACTTACTCACAGGCGACCCTAAAGCGTTGTCAAAAGATGCCAGCAAACGTTTACAAGCCATAGAGTCGTTAGAGGACTTAGGTGCTGGTTTTGCACTTGCTACACACGATCTAGAAATTCGTGGTGCAGGTGAATTATTGGGCGACGATCAATCTGGGCAAATGCAAACCATTGGCTTTAGCTTGTATATGGAAATGCTTGAACAAGCAGTTAATGCATTACGTGAGGGTAAAGAACCCACCCTTGAAAACCTATTACAAAAACAAACCGAAGTTGATTTAAAACTGCCTGCATTACTGCCTGATGATTATATACATGATGTAAATGCACGATTAGGTATGTACAAGCGTGTAGCTAGTTGTGCTAACCTAGGCGACATTGATGAGTTACAGGTAGAATTAATAGACCGCTTTGGTTTACTCCCTGATGCAGCTAAAAACTTATTTAGTTTGCAACAACTTAAAATGCAGGCCAGTAATTTAGGGATAACAAAAATAGAGGCAAACCCTAAAGGCGGCTACTTTGAATTTAGCCAAAATACTAAGGTTAATCCTAGCTTCATTATTGGGCTGATACAAAGTGCGCCGCATATTTATAAAATGGAAGGCGCAAATAAATTGCGCTTTGCGATTAGTGAGGCAAATGCCCGCGAACGCTTAAAAATGGTCACTGCTATGATCGCAGATTTCGAAAAAAAGGTTAGCCATTAATGTTGCTAAAAAAATCGCTGGTAGTTTTATGTTGCTTATTTAGCAGCACTGCAGTTGCAGAGCGTTGGTTTGAAGCTGAGGTGCTGATATTTAAACAGCGTCCAGCCCCCTATTTACAAGAAGACTTTAGTTTAAAACACGAGGCTATTGAAGATAAAAACACGCTTGATTTGTTAACGCCACTTTATACCGAGCAAGCCATGCAAGCCTGTATTGATGGCGACACGCGGTTTCAGACGCGTTCATTTACCGATTCGCTAGTAAACGATAACCCTCGCTCGGGTGTTTGCGACGCAAGTACCGACTATGTACAAAGCTACGATAAACTGCCCGTAACGCCTATGGCACCCGCACTCGATACCATGGAACAAACCTACTTACTTGCCCCTGAGCAATTACAATTTAAAACGCAGTATGAGCAACTAGACCGTAAGGGCTTAACCCCTATTTTACATACTGGTTGGCGTTTTGAAGCAAAAAGTAAATCTCGTGCGCCAAGCATGCACTTATTTGCCGGTGAGCAAATTAAAACACGCGTTTTTGATGTGCCACGCTATTCAAACCCAGACTTTGTCAGCTTATTGGACCCACAACCTAGCCTATTTAATGAGCCCGATGAATCAACAAGTAAATGGGAATTAGATGGGTTATTTAAAATTCATTTACGCCATTATTTATTTATCACTGCAGATTTTGATATTAGCCAAAAACTTCAAAGTGGTGATGTAGAGTCGTCACGTTTTGCTCAGTTTAAACGTGTAATAAGTGGTGAAATTCATTACTTTGATCACCCTCGTATGGGCATGATTGTCCAAATTAGAAAATTTAAACATTAATACTAAGTAGGATACAACAATGAAAAAACTCCTAATTATTGCAGCTACACTAAGCCTTGCAGCATGCTCTAAAGTAACAGTAGAAAACTACGAAAAGATTAAAATTGGTATGGATAAAGCTGAAGTTGAAGCCGTACTAGGTAGTGCAGATAATTGTGTAGAAAAAACGCTTCACACTAACTGTGTTTGGGGCGACGAGTCTAAAAATATAGAGATTACACTTGTTTCAGACAAAGTAACTTTATATAGCAAACATGGTTTAGCTAACTAAGTAACGCTTAAATAATTAAAAAAGGGGGATAGATTATATCTATCCCCCTTTTTTAATTATATGGCTATAAAACCTATTTTTTAGAGTAAATAAGCTCAATATTGAC
>NZ_PNDY01000003.1:0-82126 GCF_005886645.1 Pseudoalteromonas sp. S408
CCCTGATTTTGTCTCTGCCCCCTTCGCCTTCGACGCTCTTGGCTCCGTTTTTCTCTATTTCTTACGGGGGAGTTTAGTCTCCGCCGCACTTGCCTTCTTTTTTACCTTTTGCGTCGCCGCCACATTTACCTTCGCCGCACTTACCTTCTTTTTTACCTTTTGCGTCACCGCCACATTTGCCTTCACCGCACTTTCCTTCGGCAGCATCTAATTGGTAACCAGAAACAAGTTGCTGAAATTCAAACGGGTTTGCTTGTACATCGGCAGATACAAAACTCGCAGAACCCACGACTACTGCACCTAATGTTAATGCGATTGTATTATTTTTTACTGTATTCATTATATTTGCTCTCTATACTCAATGTGTGTAAATCATCGCAATGTAAATATCGTTTTAAATTGCGTGTATGTTTAAGTAGACCTGTGATGAAATAAAAACTTTCATTTTTATTTTATTTAATCGAAAAAATTTGCATCATGCGTTCTCGCTTTAACTATGAGTAACAATTACAGATTTATCAATATGCAATTTACAGGTAAACTAAGCACCTTATTTTTAAAATATAATCGCTTTATGAAACTTGTTTTAGCACCTATGGAAGGTGTTGTAGATTTTAAAATGCGCCAATTGTTAACTGACCTCGGTGGGTTTGATTTATGCGTGACCGAATTTGTAAGAGTGGTTCAAGCACGCTTACCTGAAAAAGTATTTTATCGATACTGCCCAGAACTAAATAATAATGGCTATACCCGAGCAGGCACCCCGGTGCGTATACAATTGCTTGGCCAAGAGGCGAATCCATTAGCTGAAAACGCAGTCAGGGCGATTGATTTGGGTTCTCATGGTGTTGACCTTAATTTTGGATGTCCTGCGAAAACAGTTAACCGCAGCCGCGGTGGTGCCGTTTTGCTTAAAGATCCCGAGCATATGTATACCATAATTAAAGCAGTTAGAGATGCGGTAGATTCAAAACATGAAGTGAGTGCAAAGATACGTTTAGGATTTGATGACGACAGTAAAAGCCAAGAAATTATTGATGCGGTTGTAAGTGCTGGTGCTAATAGCGTTGCGATTCATGCCAGAACAAAACGCGATGGATACAACCCGCCAGCATATTGGGAAAAGATACCGCCTATAATAAAAGGAAAAAATATTGCTGTTGTTGCAAATGGTGAAATATGGCAAGTTGAAGACGCAATGCTATGCCAAAAAAGAAGCGGTTGCAGTGACTTAATGCTTGGCAGGGGCGCACTATCTCACCCTGATTTAGCAAAAAAAATAAAAGCGCATGTCAACAATGAGCACTATGAGGGTTTAGAGTGGGAGCATGTTCTCTATCACTTAATTCACTCAGCTATTCATCATGATCCAGCTAAAGATGAAAAATATTTTGCATCTAGAACTAAACAATGGCTAGGTTATTTAAAGCGTCAATACCCACAGGCAATAACGTTATTTGATGAAATTCGTAGGTTAAAAACCAAAGAAGACGTATCTGCAGTTTTAAAAAAATATGCAAAAGCACCACAACTTGATTCAAATCATGACAGTTAATTAAATGCAATTAGATAATAACAGTATAACGAGCAGTTAATGTAAAAGGGTTATGCTGATAATGAACCACCAAAAGCGCTTATATGATGAACTAACACAAGTTAAATCAAACATACTTGTTATGCTTTCTAAATCGTCTCATCCTGACCACCAAGGTTTAATCACAACATTAAGACATACAGCAAATAATGAATGGTTAGACCTTGCTGCAAAGAAGCTCGGTCCTGAGTATGCTAACTTAATTAACCGTATGACTATGCTAGAGGCCGCAGTGAGTCAAATTGATATAGGTCAGTATGGCTACTGTTGTGATTGTGAAGAAAAAATCGCAACGGCGTTGCTTCAAGAAGACCCAGCAACACAACGTTGTACAACGTGCGACATTAAAAGGACATCGAACTAATTATTGAAAGTCATAAGCTATAACCCTCTTTAGTTGGTGCCTGCTGAGCTTTTGAGGTTAAAATTTGTTTAAACGGGGTACGAAATTTATTGGCCTATAGGCAAAGTAAAACCTCTGTACCCTACTCATGCCAGTTAACGAATTGTACTTAAGGCAACTAATAATAAGCTGCCCTAGGACGGGCTAAAAAAAAGAAGCAACCCATGTTTAAAATATACGCTGCGTAATTACCTATTAAATGATAGGTATCTTCACCCAAGGCTTTGCCTTACCAAAAGTCTCGGCAGATAAAAAATCCTAGATTAATGACAAACCTGTCCACAAAAACTAAACGATTGACCTGGATAAAGAATAATATCTTCAACTAAGTATTGCGCGGTCTGTTCTGGCACTTTAAGACGCTTTGATAAATTAACTTTAGCCTGAGCAATCGTCCATGCGTGGTAATGAATACCTATATCTGTTTCCATCATTGCAAGCATGAGCAACTTATCCTTATTAGACAATTTTGCTTTGCTAGCCATAGCGGGCAAATCTAAGTAATGTGCTTGCCAGTCAAGTCCATTAATCAATGGCTCTTCAGATAAATACTGCACTACAAACGATTTAATATGATTTTGTGCAAATTTGGCATTAATAACTGCACTTTCCAGAACTTTAAGTTTTTCGTTAATAATAACAACCCACTCTAGAGGTGAATTAACTGCACTACCATAATAATTGAGTTTACTCTGATACCACTCTGAACCATTAGAAAGCCCTCTTAAACCAACACTTCCTCGAGGCTTATAGTTGGCCAAATAGTTAGAAAAGGCCCTGATGTGGCTTTTAATTGCCCCTTGTGTAGCCTTGTTTTCAATAGCTTGCGCTACATATTCCTGTAGTAAAGCATACTCTAACTTATTTAGTTTTAAATTACTTTGCTTAGCAATTTCTAACTTAGCTTGGGTAAATTTAAGC
Source organism: Pseudoalteromonas sp. S408 (assembly GCF_005886645.1). Lineage (NCBI taxonomy): Bacteria > Pseudomonadati > Pseudomonadota > Gammaproteobacteria > Alteromonadales > Pseudoalteromonadaceae > Pseudoalteromonas > Pseudoalteromonas sp. S408. The sequence continues at coordinate 2,919 of NZ_PNDY01000003.1, forward strand.
CACTTTATAGTCTGCTCAACAGTGCTAGTGGAGTGTTTAAATAAGCTCATATTATTTAAAACATTTACTTGGGCTGGCCAAGGAAAAAACCGCTCAGGAAACCGCTCTGCAATAACCAAATAATTAACTTGAGTAATTTGATTAGGTGTTAACTTCATCGTCATCAATTGCTGATAAATAGCATGACGGTTATCAAGATATTCGTTCGAATAAACGATATTTTCATCTGTAAATTTTTTATTATTTGTTCCCTCTTCTAATACCAACGCAGTATTTAAAGACTTTAAGGCGCTTCGTGCCTCATCAAAAGAACTAAAACTATCACTCTTATCAGTACAGCCAATCAGAAACGCACACAATAATAATGATAAAAAAAACGTTTTATACATAGTAATCCTAATAAAAAAAGCCCCAGAGGGGCTTTTTAAAAGTTGCTAATGTTAGCTAAAATTAAATTTTAACACCGTTGCGAGCGGCTTTATCTTTAATGTAGGTAGACCAACCTTTTGCAAACTTACGTGTGCGTGGGTCATCCATAGCTTTAACAATAGCAGCATAAGCTTGCTTATACTTGCCTTGGTAGTAATACGCTTCAGCTAAATCTGAATATATAGTCCCTTTTTTGTCAGAGCCAAGTTCTAACGCCTTGTTCAAGCGAACAACGGCAGCACTAAACTTCTCAGATTGTAAAAGTAATGAACCTGCTTTGCGGTAAAGCTCAGCGTCGTCATCAAATTTAGCAGCTTCTTCATAATACTTAGCAGCTTTCTCTATATCTTTAGAGCGATGATAGTTACTTGCAACCGCGTTGACATTTTGCTTAGTACGTTTAACTTTTTCTTCTTTAATTGCCTTTTCAAGCGTTACAGCCGCTTTGTAAGGAATTTCATTTAAAGAATAAAAGTTAGCAAGTACTTTATATTCAACTTCGTTTTCAAAGTAACCGTTTTTGAAAGCCACTTCCATTGTTGCAAGGCCTTTTTGATATTCTTCGGTTTGTAGGTAGTATTTACCTAAACCAACCCAAGCTTTCTTATCATCAGGCCAAACTTTAACAATTTCTTCACCCACTTTAACCATATTTGCATAATCTTTAGTTTCAAAGTATGCACCAAGTTTAAGCTGGTAAGGGCCTTTGTTAGGCTCTTTTTGAAGCGCTATTGCTTTGTTAGCAGGCTCAAAAACATCACTGAATTGCTCTAACTGAAAGTTAGCTTGCGCAATACGAGTATATACAGTTGGATCTTCCTCACCTGTGAAGTCCATCCATGCTGTGTATGCTTTTTTTGCTTCTTTGTATTTTTCAGTACCCGCGTACAAATCACCTAATAACTTAAGTGTTTGTTCGTGGTCTGCAAAGTTCAAAATATCAGGCGCTACTGCTAGCTTGCTGTATTTGATTGCATCAGCGTAGTTTTCTTTCTGCGCGTACATGCTACCTAAGTAACGATTTACAGTCGCTTTATCAAACTCATCTGAAGGGTCAATCTCTCTCAGCAATACAATCGCTTCGTCAACTTTTTCTTCGTTATACAAGTCAAACGCTTTAATTACTTTTTTACCAGTACGCTCGCCCATGATCTTAGTTTTTGCTTTCTTACGCTCTTCAATTTTCGCGTAATCTGGCGCCGCTAATACAGATGAACTTAAAGTTGCACCTGACACAGACATAAGAATTGCAAGAGCAGTTACTTTAGATAAATTTCTCATTACTCGCCTCCTTAGCCTTGGTTAAGTTTAAAATCTAGTTGAACTTGTAAACCAACTTGTTTTTGTGGCTTACCGTCAATGATTTTCGGACGGTATTTCCACTTACGAAGTGCACGTTTAGCTTCACGGTCAAAGATACGTTTAGGCTCTGCGTCGATTACATCAACATCAATAACCCCACCTAACTCATCAATTGTGAACGAAAGTTGTACCCAACCTTCTTTACCATCACGCGCTGCTTGCGTTGGATATTTTGGTTCAATACGAACGATAGGTGTCGCATCACCATCTCGTCCAAATGCACCTGGACCACTTAGTCCACCAGCAGAACTCCCTACGTCGATGCTTGGCATGTTAAATGACATTGCACCTGGGTTAGGATTAGTATCCGGCTGTGGCGGCTGCGGTTTAGGCGGCTGCTTTGGCGGTGGCGGAGGCGGAGGCGGTACACGCTTCCTCTCCTGCACCTTAGATTCAGGCGGATTCGTCATAATTTCGACTATGATCTGCTCTTTTTGTTCCGTATTACGGTCAGCCCCACCAGAGATGAGGTAAGCCATGAAGTAGAACAAGCCGAAAGTAACTGCCCCACCTGCAATCAGTGAAAACAGAAAACGAATCATTACTGATCTCCAGCTATTGAAATTCTTAGGTTATCGCCCGTCGCTTTAATCTGGTCCATAACTTTAACCACTGTGCCGTGTTTTGCTTCTTTATCAGCTTGCAAAATTACAACGTCAGTAGGTTGTTCTGCTAATAAGCTTTCAATCTTCGCTGAAACACGTTCAACGTCAACTTGCTGCTTATCAATCCAGATTGCGCCATCACTACGTATAGCAATAAAAATGTTAGCATTTTTTTGCTTCGTAGCTTGGGCAGCTTTAGGTTTATTGACCTCGATACCAGCCTCTTTAACGAACGATGTAGTTACGATAAAGAAAATAAGCATGATAAATACGATGTCAAGCATTGGTGTCATATCTACCGCTGCTTCTTCTTCTTCACGAAAACGTTGTTTACGTGCCATATTTAATTCTCTCTCTAGTGATGAGGCATGCTATCTACAAGTTTGGCTTTCACCATTCTCGCTCTTGCCTCAAGGCGTGAGCTAAAGAAAACTCCAGATAGTGCCGCAACCATTCCAGCCATTGTTGGGATTGTTGCCATTGAAATACCTGATGCCATTAAACGTGCATTACCAGTACCTTGAGTTGCCATGGTTTCAAAAACCGCGATCATACCCGTTACAGTTCCAAGTAAGCCTATTAAAGGACAAACAGCTACTAATGTTTTAATCAACAACATACGCTGATCTAATTTTTCAGACGCTTCAGAAATCCATGCTTCACGGATTCTGTGTGCGTACCAAGACGTAGTGTCTTGGCGGGCATCCCACTTTGCAACAATATCCTTCGTTAAACGAGGAAACTCTGCAAGTAAGAACCAATAGCGCTCAATCATTAAAACCCACATCAGAAAGAGTGCTATCGCGACCACGTATAAAACCTGGCCGCCTGTGCCAACAAAATCCCTGATAGATTCCCATATCTCCATCAGGACTAGCATTAGGCTTTCTCCTTCTCCGCGTGAGTAGCGATGATACCAGCGCTTTGCTCATCAAGGATATGTAATACCGACTTACTACGACCTGCAACAATAGAGTGCAATAGGATAAGTGGTAGTGCTGCAATTAGACCTAGCGCTGTAGTTACAAGTGCTAGAGAGATGTTACCAGCCATGATCTTCGGATCGCCCGTACCGAACAATGTGATTGTTTGGAACGTTAAAATCATACCGATTACTGTACCTAGTAGACCTAGTAATGGTGCGATAGCAGCAAGGATCTTGATGATGTTGATACCAGCTTCAACACGTGGAGTTTCACGTAGAATCGCTTCATCAAGTTTAAGTTCAAGGTTTTCAACATCTTGAGACTTGTTGTCATGATACACTTTAAGAATACGACCCAGAGGGTTGTTTGTATTCGGTGTAGACAAGTTCTTAAGTTGTGATTTGATCTTAGAAGTAGTAAGCGCTAAGTCAATGAAACGAACTAAGAAGATTAATAGGCCTACAGCAAGTAATACAGTGATGATGTAACCAACTTCAGCACCTTGCTCGTAGTATTCCATTAACGTTTTCTTCTGCGTATTAATACGTAAGATAGCACCGCGTGTAGGGTCAATGTAAACGCCCGCGTAGCTATCAGAAGACGTTGCTTCTAGGTTAGAAATGCCATCTAGAATGTAGCTATCAGGTTGTTTACCTAAAGGCTGGATAGACTTTGTTTCTGGTGAATAGATTAAGTAACCTTCGTCAGCAACTAAGTTAAAGTTACCAATACGAGTGATTTTCTTAACCGCAGTGTTTCCGTCAAGACCAGCAACTTCAGATTCAAAAGTAGAAACTTTTGCTGACTCTGTCATTTCTGTTTGAAGTGAAATCCAAAGCTCTTCTAACTCACGAACTGTTGGAAGTTCTTTAGCGGCTGCTAGTGAACGAAGTACTTCAGCACGGCCTGGTTTTTCAGCACTTACTAAAGATGCTTCAATTGAACCAATTGCGTCTTGCGCTGCACGACGTACAACACCAAACATCTCACCTAACGTACCTTGCGCGTTTTGTAGAGCTTGCTCTTTTTCCGCTAAAGTATTTTCGTTTTGTGCATATTGCTTAGCTAAAGAGTCACCACGTGCTTTTTCAGCAGCTAGTTGGCTTTTCGCTTTATTAAGTAAAGATTGCTTGTCAGCACGCTCTGATAAGAACTCTTGCTCACGTTGCTTGTTGATTTTACCTTCAGAGATACGCTCTTGCTTAACTTGCTCAAGAATTTTGTCTAAAGCGTCAGTGTTTGCGTGTGCGTTAAGCGCGGTACCTGCAGAAACAGATAGTACTGCTGCAACAGCAAAACCTTTAAATAGTTTCTTCATTATTGATTACTCCGCGCCAAAGATTGGTAGTTTAACAAGTTCTAGTGTCGCTTGCTTACGTGCCATGCGGATCACTTCTTTAACAGGTTTTAGGTATTCTTCACCTAATTCTTTCCACTGTTTAGTGTTGTTATCCCATACCCAAGCATGTTTCAAGTCAAAAGACTGAGCAACATAAGTAATACGACCTAAACGACCGATATCTACGTTGATGTTTTTGCCATCAATTTCCAGCGTACCTTGAGAAGCAGTTACTGCAGAGCTGTATGCTGTTTCAACTGTGTAAGCTTCAAGAACCTGACGGAATTTTTCAGACGTAGTAACAGAAGCTGATGCCATAATGTCACGAAGTCTTTCAACACGGCCTAGGCGCGTTTCAAGATTGAATGGAACGTCCGCTTTGATGAATTGCTCAAGCGTATCGATCATGCGATACATCAAAGGCACAACGTTTTGTTTAGTGTTATCGATAGTCGCGATTTGACGATCGAACGATTCAATCGATGCATTTTGGTCAGCGACCAAACGTGCTACGTGATCGTTGTACACTTTCATAAGTTCAGTCTCATCAACGATGCTACGGTACTCAGCGATTAGCTCTTGAGTTTGACCGTATACATTGTCAATTTTAGTTTGAGACTTAACAGCAGCCTTTTGAATTGTTTGACCTGCTTTTTGCACGTCATTCAAAGGATCTGCAATCACATTGCTGCTTGCAAATGCAAAAGCGCCAACCAACGCAGTTGCTACAAGACTCTTTCTGATTTTAACAGACATAGTTCCCAACCAATTAAGTAATGTTACTTTTATAATTTAATTATCCTCCGAAGAGAACAACCCTGATATCTTTTAATAGATATCAACCTTTCAATAATGCTAAATGCAATAAGCGCTGTCAACTTGATGTTGGAGGTAATTAGCAAATAAATCACCTACCGATGGACCACATTAAAGTAGCACCAATAAAATGTTAACATTATTGCAACCAACTGTATTATCAACACTCCTAGCAAACCCCAATAAGGTTGATGTTTGACTGGATAGACCTCTAAACAAACAACATAAATGCAACATTTAGTTCAAACTAGATATATGTAAAAAAAAAATAAAAACATTTAAAAAAAAACTCTTTTAGAGGCTCTATTTGACGTTTTTTTATCATTTTTTAGCACTTTAACTCAGAAAAAGAACGGTTTAACGCACAAAAATCAAACGTTACACATATTGAAAGTTGTAAAGCTAATAGAGGGAATTCAATATCGAATTTGTGAAGGTTTTTTCGCACTCAAAAACTATAAGCAGCGTTCTAAACTGATGGACGAAATAAAATCTCATTAATGGCTTCGGCTAAATCAAAATTAAAACAGACTTTTTTTAGTTAATTATTTTCATGAAGCTTAAACCGAGTCTTTATCTATGTTGACTGTATATTACTTATTAGCTCACTATCCAAACTCAAAGTTTTGACGATTAACCATATAATCTAGTTTGAAGCTGAGTTTTGTAAATATTAATACTTTAAAACTTACAAGTTAACCTAGAAGAGTTACGAAAATATTAGAACTTTATAGGAAGCACAAAATTAATAATGCATAAATACTGTTTAGCATATTTAAATTGAAATCAGGTTTCTAACAAAATTAAGACATATAATGGTCTTTTGGAGTTTAGATATAAGAAATGAGCGCTATTAATGATTGGAGGTATTGAGCTTTTTTAGTATGAGAGCGTTTTAAGGGATGATGGTGAAACAGAGAACTGCTTCACCAAGATGAACATGAGTTCACATAATTAAAATTATGCTGCTTCAACGTTCTCAGCTTCAGGGCCTTTTTGACCTTGTTTGATGCTGAATGTCACTGCTTGACCTTCGCTAAGAGTGCGAAAACCAGAACCAGAGATTGCGCTGAAGTGTACAAACACGTCAGGACCGTTTTCTTGTTCAATGAAACCAAAGCCTTTAGCTTCGTTGAAAAACTTTACTTTACCAGAAACCGACATACTAAATTTTCCTGTAAGTCAATAATTAAAAATTCTGCCACGTTATTGTGGCAATAGCCTCCTTGAGTCAATGCTCATAAAAATAGAGGTATAGTACAGGAACAAGTAATAACCTAACTGGTAACCTTAAACGCAGCACAATATCCGTAAATTCAATTCATAAAAACTCAAAGCAAGGTAAGATTAACACATTCTATTTTTTTTCGCTCTATTAATTGAAAATAATTTCTAAAAAAACTTACCCCGTGAGTAAAAACAGATAAGACTTTGATTAAAATAAATAAAAATAAAATATTATTGTAATATTTATTACAAAACCCTAATAAAAATACAGCAATTGCTAACCCTTTACAGGCTAATTACTGTTCATACTAAAACAAACAAGAAATAATTATTAAGTAACAAGCCAATTTGCAGCTTTTTATACAAGCCTTGAGCCTAAATATTTACATACAAAAAAGCCGCTGTAGAAAGCGGCTCTTATTTCAAGTGCTTAATTTTACTTTAAAACAGCCCAATCAATTACAGATTCAGCTTTTATCGGTACTACTTCAGAATCACCAAGCGTATAACTTGCAGGCACAGTCCAAGGCGACTTTTGCAATGTAATTGTATCGCTATTGCGCGCTAAACCATAAAAGTCTGGGCCGAAGTGGCTTGCAAAACCCTCAAGCTTATCTAAAGCACCTGCTTCTTCAAAAGCTTCTGCGTAAAGCTCAATAGCAGCATGAGCCGTGTAAGCTCCCGCACAACCGCACGCAGCTTCTTTCTTGTCTTTATAATGAGGCGCTGAGTCAGTACCTAAAAAGAACTTTTTACTGCCACTAATAGCTGCAGCCATAAGTGCCTGTTGATGAATGTTACGTTTTAATATTGGCAAACAGTAATAATGAGGACGGATTCCCCCTGCTAACATGTGATTACGGTTGTACAATAAATGGTGTGCAGTAATCGTTGCCGCTACATTACTCGGCGCATTATTCACAAAATCAACCGCATCTTTCGTTGTTATGTGCTCCAGTACAATTTTAAGCTCTGGAAAGTCGTTAACTACATCCCCTAAAATGGTTTCTAAAAATACTTTCTCTCTGTCAAAAATATCAATTGATGAATCAGTTACTTCACCGTGAACAAGTAAAAGCATACCAACATCTTGCATAGCACTAAGCACTGAATATATATTTTTGACAGAAGTTACGCCAGAATCAGAATTGGTTGTCGCGCCAGCAGGATAAAGTTTAGCAGCAAAGACTTTGCCTGATGCCTTAGCTTTAATTATTTCTTCAGGTGTTGTTTTATCTGTAAGATATAAAACCATCAATGGTTCGAAGTTCCCTTGTGGCTTAGCTGCCATTATACGGTCTCTGTACGCTAAAGCAGTATCAGTACAGGTTGCTGGAGGAACCAGATTTGGCATTATAATAGCACGCCCCATATAGCGGCTAATATCTCGCACCGTATCTTTAAGCTGATCACCATCGCGTAAATGCACATGCCAATCGTCAGGTCGGGTAATTGTTAACGTTGTTACAGGGGTTGTATTATTACTGGTCATTACTTCATTCCACAGCTGAATTTTTGTGATCATAGGCATATGATCTTTTCGAGTAAAGATTTTATTAAAAATAATCAATGACTGATTTTCCCCATATTATTTACAGCTTTGTTAAAACGTTTATCGTTTTATTTTGTAGAAGCGTTAATATTAGGTTAACGTAGTTATTTGTGTGTAAAAAGAATAAATAATTTGCCTATGTCGAACGATATCGATACCTCTAAAGCGCTTGAATTAAAAACAGATCAACTCAGTATCATAAATCAGTTTTCATCAAGCCTATTACAACTCGACACATTAGATGAGCTATTTGAATATGTAACGACTCAAGTTGTGAATCGTCTTGGATTTGTTGACTGTGTTATTTACCTCGCTGATGACTCTGCGTCTAAGCTAAGCCTTGTTGCGTCTATGGGAGTCGATCGCCAAAGATACAAATACAAAGCCCAACGTAAAGTAATCAATTTTAATGAAGGTATATCAGGGTTTGTAGCAACCACAAAAAAGGCAATAATTTTGGGCGATGTCACAAAAGATAGCCGCTATATTGCAGACGAACGCCCTGCTCAATCAGAGCTTTGCGTGCCTTTAGTATATAAAGACCGTATTCTAGGTGTTATTGATTGTGAACACCCGGCTATGAACTATTTTACTAATGCGCACCTCGAAATATTAACAACAGTGGCACATCTTTTAAGCGCTAAAATAAACCAAGTTAACATGGTCAATAGCCTTCAATCGACTGTAGAACAATTGAACGATGCACAAAAGCTTGAAAACAGTCTTCTTCAAATAGCTAACTTAACCTATAAAGCCAGTGACTTAGATACATTTTTTGAATCTTTACACACTATTATTAATAGCTTATTACGAGCCGATAACTTTTTTATTGGGCTATACGATAAGCAAATCGACATTCTCGATATTGTTTACATTGTTGAAGCCGGAATACAAACAAACACACATCAAAAAATCTCCAAAGAGCAGCTTAAAGACACCGCGTCTTACTTTCTATTGCAAACAGATCAAGCCATGTTGTTAACAAAACAAGACTACATTGATCATATCGAGCAAGGTAATTTCAAATTAATTGGTCGCCAGGCTGAATCCTGGTTAGGCGTACCATTTAAAGCCAATGAACGAATGAGTGGGGTAATTGTTGTGCAAAGTTACCATGAAGCACATCATTATAATGAACACGATAGTTCACTGCTTACCTACGTGAGTAGGCAAATAAGCATGGCAATTGATAGACAGTTGGCTAGGCAGGAGCTTGAACACAAAGCTTTACATGATGGATTAACAGGGCTTGCTAATCGCTCTTTACTGATAGAAAGAATTAAGCATGCAATTTTACGCTTAACGCGTGTAAAAAAAGGCACTGTTCATGCCCTACTTTATTTAGACTTTGATCGATTTAAAAGCATTAATGACGCGCTCGGCCACGAAGTTGGCGACCATTTTTTAATTAAAATTTGTGAATTGATAAAAGGCACCGTTCGCAACACTGATACTTTCTCACGTTTGGGTGGCGACGAGTTTGCTATTTTAATGGAAAACATAACTCATCGTAATCAAGTCAAAGAAGCGCTCAACCGTATACAAGAAGCGCTCTCTCAACCAATAAATGTTGATGGCCATTTATTGCAAGCCTCAACCAGTATAGGGATTGCCTATACCGATAACGTTGACGATAAAGCCTACCTCTTATTGCAACAAGCAGATGCTGCTATGTACGAGGCTAAATCAACAGGGCGTGGGCAAGTTAAATTTTTCAACAATACAATGAGAAAAAAACTCAAAACCCACGCCGACATCGAAAATGATTTACAACTTGGTATTGAACAAAATGAATTTGAGCTCTATTTTCAGCCCATTTTTACTATTTTAGAAAGCCACGTTATTGGCTTTGAGGCACTTGTTCGTTGGCACCATCCTAAAAAAGGATTTGTTTCTCCCAATGACTTTATTCCTATCGCAGAAAAAACAGGCCAAATAATTAACCTCGATTTACATCTACTCGATTTAGCCGCACAGCATATTTCAAAATGGCATCAACAAGGACACCGTTTTTTAAAAGTCACTGTGAATGTATCATCGCGTCATTTTGCAAGCCTAGATTTTGTAGCTCAAATCCATGCTATTTATAACAAATACCAGTTGCCATTAGGGTCTTTGTGCTTAGAAATAACAGAGTCTGGATTAATAGAAAACTTAGAGCTTGCCACACAAATCATTGAAGGGCTCTCGCCGCTTAAAGTAAAACTGTGTCTTGATGATTTTGGAACAGGTTACTCTGCACTAGGCTACTTACATCAGCTGCCAATTCATATTCTGAAGATAGATAAAAGCTTTATTGACCACGTACAAGATTCAACAAACCCTCTGGTTGAGGCTATTTTGTCACTCGCTAAGTCGTTAAAACTTGAAGTTGTTGCTGAAGGCATTGAGACTATTGGACAGTTAGAAACTTTACAAGCTACGCACTGTGAATACGGACAAGGTTACTTAAAATCAAAGGCAGTTACCGCACATGAAGCTATATTACTAATTAATAAACCACTTTAGCCTCAATACATAATATCACCGATAGATATTAAGCCTAGCAGCTAGGTGATGTAGGTCTTTATGTATTAAAGCTTGTTCAAGCTAGAGGACCTTTGGGGTTTGAAACCTAGCGGGCTCGATAACTTGCCCCTGCGTTATTTTATTGGCTTACATTTATTTAAGGATAAGTAAAAGCTAAGCAAAGCTTTCGCGTCCTGTTCACGCCCCCTTTCCTTCAGCCATCTAAGCAAAAAAGCGTAAATAAACTTTAGGCAGAGCGCTTTAGGCTGAACCTGTTTGGCATTAATACTACGTTAACGCTAATTTATGGAAAACAACCACACTACATAGGCTCTGCCTTGCCAAGTACCATACAGGCTGCTGCAAATTCAACCTTGAAAGATTAACAGACCTAAAGCAGCTAAAAATTTTTTAAAACAGACACATTAACTTTTCATCATGAAGTAAATTAATACAAACAATAAAAAACCAGCTTTAATCTAGCAGTTTACGCTAAAAGTAAAATTTTTAATTAAAGAAAGTATAATTATTAGCAGATTTTGGACGTCTAGACGTTGAAACGTTTTTTATATAGGCGTAGTATTAAATAACAATAAGTACCGCTCAATTTTTTCATGAGAATTTTTAAAGATGATTGGCATAAAACATTTAAAAACTATTGCAACTCTCAAAGAAACAGGGTCTTTAGTTAATACCGCGAGAGAATTATTTTTAACTCAGTCTGCGCTGTCGCATCAAATTAAAGATTTGGAAAACAAGCTAGACTGTCAACTGTTCGAACGTAAAACACAACCTGTTCGGTTTACGCCACAAGGAATGTTATTGCTTGAATTAGCCCATGAGATATTACCTAAAATTGAAGCCACAAAGTGCCGTTTAAAAGAAAGTTTAAATCAGCCAATTTCACAATTACGACTAAGCGTTGAATGCCATGCGTGTTTTCACTGGCTACTTCCAACAATCAAAGATTTTAATAACTTTTGGCCAGATATAAAAATTGATTATGAACGTGGTTTTAGTTACGACGCTATTCCAGATTTACTGAACGATGAATTAGACTTAGTGCTAACATCAGACATCCGTGAACCCGATAAGCTAGAGTATGCTCATTTATTCGACTTTAAGTTAAAGTTAATTGTTGCACCTGATCACGATTTAGCTAAAAAAGCGTATGTAACCGCACTTGATTTAAAAAGCGAAACCATTATTTCATACCCTATTCCGCGTGAGCGCCAAGATATATTTAAGCACTTTATTCAAAACGCCCGCTTTGACGGCACACTTAAAAATGTTGATCAAGGCTTATTAATTTTTCAGCTAGTGAGCGCTGGAATGGGAGTAGCAGCATTACCTGATTGGTTGGTCACACCATACGAAAGCCAAGGACTGATAAAATCGATTCCACTGGGTGCACTTGGTTTAACTCGCCCAATGTACTTAGCAATGAAAAAAGACATGAAAGACAACCCCGTATATCGTCACTTTTTAAATACATGCAAACTAAATAACGGTCGATAAATCATTCATTAGTGAGTAACATTACTTTAATTATTGCTTTTATGTTGCTCATTATGTTCGCTTTAAAAAAGTTAGTTGGTAGCTTGCTTATGCCACTCCCTTTGCTTGGTCTTTTTACACTTCTCGCTTTGTTTTCAGCATTCAAAGGCCGCAAATTTTCTCTAGTAATTGCATGTTTAGGTCTTTCAACATTGTTGGCAATAAGTACACCGTTTGTTGCTAACCTGATTTTAAAAAACAACGAGCCAGCAACTCTTTCTTTTCACCCATCAAAACATCCAGAATTAGACAAGATTGTTGTGCTGGGCTGCGATATAAATCCCAGTCCTGCATTAAGTGCCAATAATCAATTAGGTAATTGCGCACTTACCCGTCTGGTTGAAGGGGTCAAATTGGCCAAACACTACCCAAAATCGCAGCTTATTGTTTCTGGCGGCGGTTATGAGAATATTACTAACAGCAGTTTAATGTATCAAACTGCCATTGACTTAGGCATCGATAAAAATAGGCTTATACAAAATCCATATGCCATGGACACAGCACAAGAAGCTGCGCTGCTTGCGCCAAAATTAGTTGATTTTAAAGTAGCGTTAGTAACTTCGGTATTGCATATGCCCAGAGCCCAAAATTTGTTTTCAGTACAAGGTGTAACAAGCATTCCTGCAGCAACTGACTTTCACAATTTTGCCGCGTTTCCTCTTCATAAACAGTTTGTTCCAAATGCTCAAGTATTACTAGCTGTAACGCAATACTGCCATGAAATGATAGGAACTGCGTGGATAGCAGTACGTCGATGGTTAGACCCTGAAGCACTTTAAATACCGTGCTATCGGGCAGCTTTTAACGCGAAAGTTTGACTGGCTTGCGCTTAATGTGTGCCGTTTGAGAGAAGCAAACTCAAATATCAATACAGTAATTATGTGAGTAACGTCTTAGCTAGATTTATTTTCAAACACTAACGTTATTTCACTTTTGCAGTGCTTACTAATGAGTGTTTAGTCCAAAGCCGATAAAATACGACTAAAAACACGCCTAGCAGCAATATACTCAGCGCAGTTAAGTTCTCTACACCTAAAGACTCAAAAGCTGCTCCAAAAGTATACCCTCCACCGACTAAAATAGTGACCCATAAAAAAGCTGAACAGGCATTTAAGGTGCTAAATAGGCGCCAAGATATGTTGGTTAACCCTATCGGGTGTGCCCCTATTGTGCGCAAACCTTTGGGGTATCGGTATAAAAATATGTAAGCCAGGCCATAACGATTTGCGAGCGCGCTTGCTGTTTTAAATAGCTGACCTATTTTGTTTGGTTTTTCTAGCCATGAAGTACCGTAGGCTCTTGCTAGGGCAAACCGTATTTCATCACCCACGTAGCCGCCCATAAAAGTAGCTACAATAACTAAATTAATATCAAGCGCACCTGTGTGAGCAGCGTAGCCTGCAAATAAAGGCAGCCAGCCACTTTTCAATGCACAATAGCCAAAGAGTAACAGATAAACAAATAAGCCGTACTGCTCGAGTAGAGCCAAAACCCCTTCCATTATTATCCTTATAAAGTCATTTTTTATAAAACCAGTGATATATAACGAATTGGGTAATTTAAAAGATCGTTATTAGGAGTAAAACAGCTTAACTTATAACAGAGCCATTTAATTGGCCGATGTTCAAATAACGTATGTGTAAAGCCGAAACAGCGTCGAGGCTCTACTCACACCAGTTTTAAAAAAATAGATAGAGTTTGCTAGAACAGCACTAGCAAACTATTGAACCATTCTTGTTTTAGTTTACACAGGGTTATCAATATCAATAAAACTCACTTCAAAACCGTACTCCTTGGCAAGCAGCTCACCCAGTGCTTTGATACCGTAGCGCTCAGTTGCATGATGCCCTGCTGCAAAAAAATCAATATTTTGTTCTCGTGAACTATGAATAGTTTGCTCTGACGCTTCACCTGTTAAATATGCATCAATACCTTGCTCAGCAGCTAAATCAATATAACCTTGGCCACCACCAGTACACAGCGCAATGGTGTGTATTTTACTTGTGCGAACTAAGCTAGTCAGTGGTGCTCGGTTAAGCACCTTAGCTATTTTAGCTGCAAATTCATCTCCGTTGAGTGGTGTTTTAAGGTATCCTTTCATTGCAACACTGTTAGCCACAGGTTCAAGGCCTGTTTGTATTTCAATATCTAATAATTTTGCAAGTTGCGCGTTATTACCAATCTCTGGGTGAATATCTAAAGGAAGATGATACGCAAATAAATTAATGTCGTTAGCCAATAAAGCGCCTATTCTTCGCTTTTTCATTCCGGTAATAGGCTGAGACTCACCTTTCCAAAAATAACCATGATGAACCAAAACAGCGTCTGCTTGTTCATCAATTGCAGCGTCAATTAAAGCTTGGCTTGCTGTCACTCCGGTAACAATTTTTTTAATTTCATTTTTACCCTCGACTTGTAGCCCATTTGGGCAAAAATCTTTAATACTATGAGGCTTTAAAATATCATTTAATAACTGGTTAAATTCTTGACGTTGCATATGTGTAACCTTACTTTGCACTGAATTTTGTGCAAATTTTGGCGTTTATTGCTTAAAAATGGAAGGAAAATCGCAAAAAATTGAAAAACTGATTCAAAATAGGTATAAATACCTTCTCTTTATCTGTGTTCACAACGTATAGGGTCTCTGATGAGCAAACTAGACAAAACAGAAGTACTATCTGCCTTTGAAGCAGCGTATGAAGCTGCCAATGGTAAAAAACCTGAAATTACAACTAAACCAGGCTGGTACAGCATCGATGGCGGAAAAAACTTACGCCTAGCTGACGTAGCTGAGCTAACTAAAGAATTAAGCAGTGGTAAAGCCACACCGACAGCTGCTGACAAAGCGCCCGCTAAAAAAACTAAAACCAAAAAAGCTGCGCCTGTTACTGCTCAGAAAAAAGCGCCGTTCACTGTTGTTACACAAAGTGAAGAAGGTTACACCGCTGAAGAATTGTGGATTGTAATCCTAGCGCGTAAAGATCATGACTGTCGCCTACCGCGCGGTGTTGTTTAATCAACATTAATGATTTTAAAAGAAACCGCGTTAAGCGGTTTTTTTATGCCTGCTCTTTGCAATACTAATTTCGCTTAATTAAATGATCTATTTTGAGGCTGAAAAAACGTGTTAATAGCAACGAGAAATTTGCTATTCACTTGCTTTAAATGAGAATTTTCACGCAGGTAATGACACGCTTAGCACCGCAAAATGATAAAGTATTATTACAGATTGGTATAATCCATAAAATAAAAAAGCGGCATTAAAGCCGCTTTTCAACAAAGTTAATTTGAGTTGTTACTTTTCAAAATAAAGCGGTTGGCGTGCTTTTTTACCGACTTCATTCATCGTTTCTGCATTAAATAAACGACCATTAATCATTGTATACTCGACTTTATCAGAGCTGCGAATATCAATTAGCGGATCGCCATCAATTACCATTAAGTCAGCCAGTTTACCTACTTCAAGTGAACCTATGTCTTTATTCAGGCCTAAATATTTAGCTGGATCGAGTGTTGATGCGCGTATGGCCTCAAGAGGCGTCATACCTCCTTGGGCAAACATCCACATCTCCCAGTGTGCACCTAACCCTTCACGTTGGCCGTGAGCACCCAAGTTAACTAATACACCTAAGTCTTGTAGCTCAGCCGACACACGTGCGTTGTTAAAATGATTGTAGTGGTGATCGGGTGCTTTAACACGACGCATAGAACGCGGTAACAGCTGATTTTTAGGTACAAATTTACTTAAACGTGGATGGTTCCACACGTCAGTTTTATCATACCAATAGTTTTCACCCCATATGCCACCATAGGCAACAACAAGCGTTGGTGTATAGCCCACATCACTTTGCGACCATAGTTGTTTAATATCATCGTATATGTTTTCTACAGGAATTGAATGTTCAATACCTGTGTGTCCATCAACAACCATACTCAAATTGTGCTGTAATAACGAGCCGCCTTCTGGCACGACCATCATTTCAAGTTCACGGCCTGCTTCAACTACTTGTTGTCGCTGCTCACGACGGGGTTGATTGTATGATTTAACACTAAACGCACCTACTTTCTTTAAACGTTCTAAGTGAAATTTAGCATCTTCTAAAGAATCAATATGCGAGGTATAACCCGGCATATTCGCCCCATACAAAATAGTACCCGTAGAAAAAATACGCGGACCAACAATCATCCCTGCTTTTTGCATTTCACTGGCAGTAAATATTTCAGTGGTGTCGTTTGAAGGGTCGTGAATAGTGGTAACACCTAAGGCTAAACCTGCAAAGTTCTTCCAGTTTTGCTGAGGAATTATCTCACTGCTACCTTGAGAACCATGAGCATGGGCATCAACAATACCCGGCATAATAGTTTTGCCAGTAACATCAACTACTTCAGCATCTTTAGGTATGTTTATCTCAGAGGCTGAGCCTACGGCTTTTATATGCTTGCCATCAGTAATTATTACACCATTTTCAATGACTTTGTCACCATCCATAGTAATAATTTTACCGCCAGTTAAAGCGAACATGCCTTTTGGCTTATTCATTTTTTTACTAAAACCGATGTTTTCGCCACTCTTTACTTTAAAATCAGCATCGCTTTTACTGTTAATCGCAAACACACCATTTAAACTCGCATGGTAAAGCTCAGGGCCTAATGACCAATAAAGTTTGCTGCTATCGGTACTCCAGCTAATACTTTCACCAGCACGAACAGATAACTGCTCTATCGGGAATTTACTGTCTTTAGGCCCAATATTTATAGCTTTTCCGCTTTCAACTAATGGGGTTACATACACTTTAAATCGCTCAGCAAAAGCGAGGTATTGCCCATCTGGCGACACTCTAAATTCAGTGGCATGCTCAGATTCATAAAGTTTTGATACTTTTTTACTTTCTAACTCAACAACACTTAACGAAGGCTTTGGCCATGGGCTCATTAAATAAACACGCTCATTATTAGCTCCAAATTGTGGTTGGTATCCACTTTTTGAAATTAATTCACTTTTGCCCCCTTTTGCGCTAACACTGTAAACACCCGGGTTTAATGACCATTTAGGATTTAAAATACTGCCACCGCTGGCTTTGCGATAAACAACCTTATTACCATTAGGGCTAAACGTTGGCTCTAGATACTTGCCAGGCTCTTGTGTAATCGTGTCGCCTCGACCACTGCGAGAAGATACAACACGAACTTGGCCTTGCTTTTCATCGTTCCACGTGGTGTAAACTATTTTTTTACCATCGCGAGAATACTGCGGAAATAATTCGAAATGATCCGTTTGTTTTGTTAAGCGCTTAATTTTTCCAGATTCTAAATCGCGTTTATAAATATAACCTAACGCTTCGAAAATAGCGGTCTCACCGTCGGGGCTTACTTGTACATTACGCAGCATTTTTACGTCAAATTCATCAGTGTCTAAATTTTGAGTAAAACGAAGTGCTGGTTGAATTTTTTTAGTGGTTTCTACTTTAAATGCAATTGGGCTGACTGATTTGTTTGTCACGTCAATGGATTGAATTTTACCGCCTGCCCAAAATACCAATTCTTTATTATCGGGTGTCCAGGCAATGGTTGGATAAACACCGTGAATTGCCCATGTTTCTTGCATATCGCGCTCGAGCTTATTGTAAAGCTGAGTATGCTCACCTGTAGTTAAATCATAAAGATACAAACTAGTTTGAAAGTCGTCCCGCTTAATATAAGCAAGCGTTTTTCCGTCAGGTGACGGGGTTGGTCTAATTGCGCCGCCCATACCGTCAATAATTGTTTCTATTTCACCTGCTTCTCGGTCATAGCGTTTAATTTTATAAATACCCGCTACAGAATCTTTTGAATAGTGAAATGTTTTACCCGGTGTAGCATCATGAGAAAAATACACATAACGCCCATCAGGTGAAAACATTGGCTCACCTAAGTCTTTTTGATCGTTCTCGCGCTTAGTGAGTTGAATGCCTTTACCACCCGCTTTATGGTATAGCCATACTTCACCAGCACCGAGAGAACGACTTGCCGTAAAGTGTTTACGGGCAACTAAAAAATCACCATCGGGGCTCCATGCTGGGCTGTTTAATAGTCTAAACGTTTCGTTAGTTACTGCACTTTGGTTTTCACCGTTTAAATCCATAACCCAAATATTGTCGCCGCCACCTTGATCTGAAGTAAACGCAATGTGTTTACCGTCGGGACTAAAGCGAGGCTGCATTTGCCATGCTATATCTGAAGTTAATTGTTTAGCAGTACCGCCACTCATTGGCATTGTGTATATATCACCAAGTAAATCAAACACAATGGTTTTTCCATCTGGGCTGATATCAATATTCATCCATGTGCCTTGCTCTACGCTAATTTTAGCGTCAACAAATTGCCCTTTAGGAGAATCTACTTGCCATTTTTTTTCATCTTTTTTATCGGTCGATTCAGCATGTACTTGCCCAAGGGCTAATGACACTGACAAAGCCAACGCCGTATGCAGCAATTTCTTCATAACTTTCTCACTTATTATTGTTGCTGTGTGTTTTAACCGATTGCAACAAAAACAACCAAAAGTTACCAGCGTTATTTGATAAAGCGCAGTTTATTACGTTTAATGCCAAGAAATAGGATCAAATTGGTAGTAGTTAACCAGCAGTCTATAAATTTCTGGATCGTAGCGTCGCAACTCTGCGGGTTTTTCGATAAAAGTTTCGGTGATCACAGCAAAAAATTCGGCCTCGTTTGTGGCGCCATAGCTATGAATAACATGAGGCATGCTATACGCTACATGACTTTTTAACTGCGTAAAGGCACGACTAAATACTCTGCCCCACTCTTTATAATCAGCCGAGCTTTTTAAAAGTGGCGTACCGGTTGTTTTACCTGTTTCCTGATCTAACTGATGAGCGAATTCATGAAACACTAAGTTGTGCCCATCACTGGGTAAACGGCTTCCTTCAAGTACATCATGCCAGCTTAATACTAGCGTACCTCCTGGCCAAGATTCACCTTGCCTCACCGTATTATGATAGCTAACTAAACCGGCACTATCACGCGTGGTTTGTGGTGCGTAGTAAGCACTTGGGTACAATAATATTTCTTTTACATTGGTATAAAGTGGCCACGGCTTATTGAGCACGAGCACACAGGCATCAGCAGCTACAATAAGTTTCATCGCAGGTGTGAGTTTTAATCCATCGCAGCCAACAAAACGTTTTTCATTTAAAAACCAAACAATATGTCGCTCAAGTTTGGCTCTGTCAGCATCGGTCATTTTTCGGTAGATAGGCATACAGCGCAGTAAAATATCTTTTTGCTGAGAGCTTAAACCCATACGTTGATACTTATTGCGCCAAAGGTAGGCTTGAATAGAAGGCCATTGCCAAAATATCACCACAAACAACACCAAAACGCTAATTAACAATCCATTTATCATGGCAACACCTTAAGCCTGCTTATGTTTCTATAAATAGGTCCAATGCTATGGGTTTTCAACAGACATAATAAATTTAACGATTCTTAGCGCTTATATTACCAACCCTAAAGACACTTAAAACTATCAATTTCAGTTTGTAATATTTTAATAAAGCGAGCGACGTGCAGGCCGTCCATTAGAGAATGATGCACATCAATAGCAAGTGGCATCGTGCCACTGTGTTTATTGTACTGGCCAAATACAAACTTAGGGATCCCTAAACTTTGCCCTTCGCTAAATGCATGTGAAAAAGCGCTAAAATTTAGCCAAGGTAAAACAGATATATGAATTAAATCAGCCTGCCCTTCTGTGTTTGCAAATGCGTCGCTAAATAGCGGGTTTGACTTAGCTTGTTTGCTTACTTTTTCGCTATGGGCTGAAAACTCTTTAAAAGAGTCCATGTAGTCAAAGTAACTAAATATAAAACACTCTTCCTCATCAAGCTCTACAACACTTGCGCGAGTGCTCGTAAGTAACCAGGGTGTTTGTTTAATAATGCGCAACATTATCGGTTCGTACGCATGGCATGCTTTTAATGTGCAATAAACATAAGCCTGAAAAAATGAAATGCGCTGCGCTTTACAATAGCTAAAGAGTGTTTTTGCATCTAGTTGAACACACACATTAAAGTAAGGCTGGGTGAAGTTTTTGAATAACTCAAAGTGTTGTTTACGAGGCCAGCTATCAAGGTCTATAGGCTGCATATTCGAAGTTAACGTCATTATACGTACCACACTTAATTAAAAATAAAGTGTACCGTTGTTTCATAAAAATAGCATTAATAACAAAAAGAAGGACGCAGTTGCGTCCCTCTTTTTTTGCAGGATTAAATTTAAAGTCCTTTTTCTATAATTTCTTGAGCAAGTTCATCTGCTATTAAATGCGTCGACTTTTGCTCTTTTTCGCTGCGTGCAAAAATCTCTGTTAGTGTATTAAAAATACCCTCAACGTGTTTATTAGAAGCCTCAACAGTATAACCTTCTGGCGCAGTTTCGTAATAAACATTAATAATACCACCTGCGTTTATAACGTAATCTGGCGCATACAAAATGCCTTTTTCACGTATAATTTCACCATGACGAGATTGGGCTAACTGATTATTAGCACAACCAGCAATAATGGTTGCTTTAATACGCGGTATAGTATCATCGTTTATGGTTGCGCCTAATGCACAGGGCGCATAAACGTCTACGTCTAGGTCATAAATGTCATCAATACCAACAGCTGTTGCGCCAAAATCGTTAACAACACGATCAATTGCAACCTGATTTATATCGGTTACAAACAACTGCGCCCCTGCATTGGCTAAGTGCTTACACAAACCATAAGCAACAGCCCCTAAACCTTGTACTGCTACTTTTATACCCGAGAAATCTTGGTGACCGCGTTGATGCTGTAGCGCAGCTTTAATACCTAAAAAAGTGCCGTATGCAGTAAAGGGAGATGGATTTCCGCTTTTGCCTTCAAGACCAAGTACGTAATTTGTTTCTTTGTTCATTAAAGCAACGTCGGCACACGTAATATTGACGTCTTCTGCTGAGTAATAACTACCGTTTAAACGCTCTAATTGGCGACCAAAAGCACGAAAAAGTTGTTCTGATTTAATTTCTTTGGCGTTACCAATAATTACAGATTTCCCCCCACCAAAAGGAAGTCGCGCCACTGCATTTTTGTATGTCATGCCTTGTGATAAGCGCAAAACATCATAAACTGCATCTTCATCTTCAGCGTAATCCCACATTCTACATCCACCAACGGCAGGACCCAACTTGGTACTATGCACAGCAATAATTGCTTTTAAACCTGACTCTTTGTCCGAACAAAAAACTACTTGTTCATGATTATCAAATTCAACTTGATTAAACACAGCCACTAAAAATACTCCGAAAAATTGACCCGTGAGAGGGTGTACGCGCTGGAAATTGTGGAGACTTTATCACTTCAAGATAGTGTTCGCCACATGTCAAGATGATAAAGCTAACAAACACCAAGTGCTTAAATTAAATAGTTAAAATATAACAAATTAACAAATAAAAAATTCAAAATAAATTATAAAACCACACGTTAAAACTAAAAAAACACTACACCCTACCCTTTACGTTTACGTTCGCGTCATCACGAATTTATTCGTAAAGTTTTTAATACACCCATTATTAACACGTAAACTATTGTTATACATTGCTTTTAATTTAGCTAAACAGTTAACGCACAACTGGTAAGATCTGTTTTTAGTCATTACCTGTTGATTTAAAATAAAAAAGCGAGCACATGGCTCGCTTTGTAAACTATGATAACAACTACTTTAATTTGCTATCCAGTTCGGCAATTTTAGCTTTCCAAATTGCTGGACCTTGCGTATGCGCATTTGCACCTTCGCTATCTACAGCAACCGTGACCGGCATATCTTCTACTTCAAACTCGTAAATAGCTTCCATACCTAAATCTTCAAACGCAACTACACGCGCTTTTTTAATTGCTTTGGAAACTAAGTACGCTGCACCACCTACTGCCATAAGGTAAACTGATTTATGCTCCTTGATTGATTCAACCGTTGCAGGACCGCGCTCAGCTTTACCAATCATGCCAACAATGCCGGTTTTTTCTAGCATCATATCTGTAAATTTATCCATACGTGTTGCTGTAGTTGGGCCAGCAGGGCCTACTGCTTCGTCACCCACAGCGTCAACTGGGCCTACGTAGTAGATAAATTTATTATCAAAATCTACACCTTCAGGTAAACCTTCACCTGAATTGATCATATCTTGCAAGCGTTTGTGTGCTGCATCTCGGCCCGTTAAAATAGTACCTGACAGCAAAACGGTTTCGCCCATTTTCCACTCTTGAACATCATCTTTCGTCAGCGTATCTAAATTAACACGACGTGTGCCTTCGCCTACTTCAAACGTGACTTCAGGCCAATCTTCAAGCTTTGGCGCTTTTAAGTCAGCAGGACCCGACCCATCTAAAGTAAAGTGCACATGACGCGTTGCCGCACAGTTAGGGATCATAACCACTGGTTTTGATGCAGCATGCGTTGGTGCGGTTTTAATTTTTATGTCAACAACCGTTGTTAAACCACCTAAACCTTGTGCACCAATACCGAGTTTATTTGCACGTTCAAATATTTCTAGGCGCAGCTTTTCTTCTGTCGTTTCTGCTCCACGCTCCATAAGCTCGTGGATATCAACAGGATCCATCAATGACTCTTTAGCCATTACGGCTGCTTTTTCTGCTGTGCCACCAATACCTATACCCAGCATGCCTGGCGGGCACCAACCAGCACCCATTGTAGGCAATGTTTTTTCAACCCATGCGGCTACATCGTCTGATGGATTCAGCATAACCATTTTACTTTTGTTTTCAGAGCCACCGCCTTTTGCTGCAACCATGACCTCTACTTCGCCACCAGCAACCAAGTCGATGTGAACAACTGAAGGTGTATTATCTTTGGTGTTTTTACGAGTACCAGCAGGATCTGCAACAATAGAAGCACGAAGCGGGTTATCTGGATTCAAATACGCACGACGAGTACCTTCATCAACCATTTGTTGAACTGTTAAGTCTGTTTTATCCCACTTAACATCCATACCCACCTTTACAAAACACGTAATAATACCTGTATCTTGACAAAGCGGACGCTTGCCTTCAGCCGACATGCGCGAGTTGATTAAAATTTGGGCAATGGCATCTTTAGCAGCTTTGCTTTGTTCTTTGTTATAAGCTTTTTCTAAGGCTTGAACAAAATCAAGTGGGTGGTAGAACGAAATATATTGCAATGCATCTTCAATGCTATCAATAAAGTCTTGCTGACGGATTGTACTCATAATGGTTCCTTAAGTTAGCTTTACGCTTAAGCGTAATCTATACCAAACCGGTGACGGCGGTTTGTACTGTTTTAATTACAACGTTGATTTTATACTAAACGCTGCCAAAAAAATTTGACTTATGATACCCTCCCAGCCCGTTTGGAGCCAGTTCTTATAGGGGTAGTAAATGCTAAACAATAAAAATAATTGTGTAAAATTATCAATAACACAAAACTGTATTGATGTATTTTCGCATTTTTCTCATCTGCCTCATGCCATACTGCTCGATTCAGCTGATAGCGACCATGTAAATAGTCGCTATGACATAATTGCTATAGAACCTGCTCAATTGCTTGAAGTGAGCGACAACAAAACGTTCTTCAATGGTGAACCAAGTGAGCTAACCTGCTTTGAAATAATGAATATCCATTTGCGCACACTGAGTGCCACAAAAGCTCCTTTTGATTTGCCGTTTAACGGCGGCTGGCTAGGTTATTTTGGCTACGACTTGGGTCGTACAATTGAAAAAATGCCAACCATAGCAGAGCAAGATATAAACTTACCGCAAATGGCCGTAGGCCTTTATTTAGATGCCCTTATTTTTGATAGACAGCAAAATACTTGGTTTTATGTTTCACAACCTGATGTTGAGAGACTCTCGCTTTACGAACACTATCTAGCATCGACTCCTAATGATGCAAAGTTTGAGTTAACGTCTGATTGGCTTTCTAATATGAGCCAAGCCCAATACGCCAAAAAGTTTGCAGTAATTGAAGACTATTTAAAAAGCGGTGATTGCTATCAAATTAATTTAGCGCAGCGCTTTAAAGCCCAATATAGCGGTAACCCTTGGTCAGCGTATGTTAAATTGCGCGAGGCTAATAAAGCGCCTTTTTCAAGCTTTATTAATCATCCTGCAGGCGCTATTTTGTCTATTTCGCCTGAACGTTTTATATCAATTCAAGACAATATTGTAGAAACTAAACCAATAAAAGGGACACTTGCACGTAAAGCAGACGCTCGCGAAGATAATGCACAAGCGTTAAAACTTGCAAAATCACCCAAAGACCGCGCAGAAAACGTGATGATTGTAGATTTACTTCGTAACGACTTAGGTAAAGTTGCCAAACCTGGCAGTGTAAAAGTGCCTTCTTTATTTGCAATTGAAAGTTTTCCGGCCGTGCATCATTTAGTAAGTACAGTAACCGCCGAACTTGATATGAATAAAACAGCCGTTGATCAACTCGAAGCCGCTTTTCCTGGGGGATCCATTACAGGGGCACCCAAAATACGCGCTATGGAAATTATAGAGGAGCTAGAACCCCACCAACGCAGTGTTTACTGTGGCTCTATTGGTTACTTAAGTGCCTGCGGTAATATGGATACCAGTATTACTATTCGTACCTTAGTTTGTTATGAGCAGCATATATACTGTTGGGCAGGCGGCGGAATCGTGGCTGATTCTAAAGTCGAATTGGAATACCAAGAGACATACGATAAAGTAAATAAAATTCTACCTTTATTAGAGAGTTGGTGATCTTGAATAGCGACTTCATTAAAACACGTTTTCAATTAAGCCCAACAGCTGCGCCAAATCAAATAAAAGATGCTCGAAATAAACGTGCCAGTGCTGTTATGCTGCCTATTATTGATGTAGCCGGGCATGCACATATTTTACTGTGTAAGCGCCCTACCTATCTACATCATCACCCAGGTGAGATTTGCTTACCCGGTGGTAAGTTTGAAGCGAATGACAAAACTCTTCGCACAACGGCACTACGTGAATTGAAAGAAGAATTAAACATTGCGCAAAAAGATGTCAATATCCTTGGCAATTTACCAGAGTACGCTACTTTGACTGGGTTTAGTATTCGTCCCTACGTATGTGTTTTGAATAAAAATACGCAGTGGATAAACGATCATAATGAAGTGCAAGCCAGCTTTTTACTTTCTGTAGGTGAGTTAAGTAATGAAGCTAACTGGCAACCTTTGCCATTTCAACGTTTTGGTAAAGAAATTATCCTGCAAGGATTTGTTACCCCCCACGGGTTACTATGGGGAGCAACCGCTAGCATTATAAAAAACTTTACAAAACAACTCGCCTTACCAGTTTAAATCTTCGTTAATAATAGTTACATGCTAACAATTCCGCGTTATTATGCTCGACCGTTCAAAGAGCAGCCTCGGGCTGAGTAAATTAATAAGAGACACACACTATGATCAGTGCATTTGATATGTTTAGCATTGGTATTGGCCCTTCGTCATCACACACCGTCGGCCCAATGCGCGCATCACGCTTATTTGTTAATGAGCTCCATGAAAAACAGCTATTAAAAAGTGTTACCGATATAAAAGTAGAGCTATATGGATCATTAGGGCAAACAGGTATAGGCCATGGTTCTGGCAAAGCGGTTGTACTTGGCTTAGCAGGCTATGACCCAGAAACAATCGATGCCGATTTAGTCGATGATATTTTATTAACTATCGAACAAGAACAAGTTATTTATTTAAACCAAACACACAAAGCCAACTTTCCTAAGCAAGGTGCTATTGTGTTTCATCGTCGTAAAACGCTCCCAAAGCATTCTAATGCAATGGAGATTATTGCTTCAAATAATGGTGAAAAGCTTTACAGCAAAGTCTACTACTCTATCGGTGGCGGGTTTATTGTTACCGACGAAGAATTTGAAAACGAAAAACAAGCAGCGCTCGATATTAGAGAAGAAAACCCAGCACCCTACCCTTTTAGTAGCGCAAAAGAACTACTTGAAATGTGTAAAGATTCTGGCCTAAGTGTGTCAAGCTTAATGATGAAAAACGAACGCACACTTCGAACCGAAGGCGCTATAAAAGATGAGTTATTTCATATTTGGCAAGTAATGAAAGCATGTATTGAGCGCGGAATGCGTACTGAAGGAATTTTACCTGGCGGTTTAAAAGTAAAACGACGTGCCCCCAGCCTATACTTAAAACTGAATATCGAAGTGAGCAACGATCCACTCAGAGCAATGGATTGGGTCGACTTATTTGCACTTGCCGTTAATGAAGAAAATGCCGCCGGTGGACGAGTGGTAACAGCCCCCACTAATGGTGCTGCTGGCATCCTACCCGCTGTGCTTATGTATTATCACACATTTGTAAAAGAAGTAGATCGTGACATTGCCACGCGTTACTTACTAACAGCCGCTGCAATTGGTATTTTATATAAAAAGAATGCGTCTATTTCTGGCGCCGAAGTGGGTTGCCAAGGTGAAGTGGGGGTTGCTTGTTCAATGGCCGCCGGAGCATTGACTGAAATTGTGGGCGGTAATGTTGTACAAGTTGAAAACGCAGCAGAAATAGGCATGGAGCATAATCTGGGTTTGACATGTGACCCCGTCGGCGGCTTAGTGCAAGTTCCTTGTATTGAACGCAATGCGATGGGAGCGATAAAAGCTATCAATGCGTCTCGATTGGCCATTCGTGGTAGTGGCGAGCAAAAGGTATCACTTGATAAAGTAATAAAAACCATGCTTGAAACAGGTAATGATATGAAAACAAAATACAAAGAAACTGCACGAGGGGGTTTAGCCGTTAACATTATTGAGTGTTAGGCCACCCCTAAACAAAAAAACCGGCTATTTAAAAATAGCCGTTTTTTTTGTTTTCAGACTCAGCGCTACTTTACAGGTAGCTCTATATCTTCAAATAACTTATCTACATCATCTTGATTGCGCAATAAACTTGCACGCTCAACGCGTTCTTTAGTTAAGTGCGGTGCAAAGCGTTCGATAAAGTCATACATATAAGTACGTAAAAAGCTGCCCTTTCTAAAACCAATTTTAGTGGTGCTTGCTTCAAATAAATGACTTGCATCAATACACACTAAATCAGTATCAGTAATTTCATCAATTGCCATTGAAGCCACTACCCCAACGCCGAGCCCCAAACGTACATAGGTTTTAATTACATCCGCATCAGTCGCGGTGAATACAATATGCGGTTCTAACCCATGGGCGCTAAATGCTTTGTCTAATTCAGAACGCCCCGTAAAACCAAATACATACGTAATTAGCGGGTATTCGGCAATATCTGCTACCGTTAAACTATTAGCTTTTTTAGCTAAAGGATGATCTTTAGCAACAACAATACTTCGGTTCCAATGATAACAAGGCAGCATAACTAAATCTGAATATAAATGAAGCGCTTCAGTTGCAATGGCAAAATCGGCATCGCCCCTTGCCGCAGCATCAGATATTTGTTGCGGTGTGCCTTGATGCATATGAAGTGATACTGCAGGGTATTTTTTCATAAACCCTTGAATAACACTTGGTAAAGCATAACGTGCCTGTGTATGCGTTGTTGCTATATTGAGTTTACCTTGATCTGGTAATGTGTGTTCGTTTGCGACGGCTTTTATACCCTCTACCTTTGAAAGTATCTCACGCGAGATATTTATAATATCTTCACCAGCACTGGTTACATGCGTTAAATGCTTGCCACTTCGCCCAAAAATTTGAACACCTAACTCATCTTCTAACATACGCACTTGTTTAGAAATACCAGGCTGTGAGGTAAATAAACTCTCAGCGGTGGCTGAAACATTTAATTTGTGATTTTGTACTTCTACGATGTATCTGAGTTGTTGTAATTTCATGGCTGCATTTTTAACGTTGTAATTTATTATAAATAAAGGCAAATTCTATAAAGCTAAATCAGTTTTACTGGAAGCGTTGATTAAGCATATAGCGTGCATTTATCGAAGTGGTGCTCAAGGCTAGCATAATAAATATACTTGAGGTAGCCATGATTAGACGAATTAATCTCATAGTCCGCATATTTAACAACAGTTAATTTACCTAATTTAAAGTTAATTCGCGCAAAACTACCCCGATAGCTTATATTTAATGTAAGATTAAAAAATTAGGTTATGAATCCGAGAATTACACCATGATCGTGTCTATTATAATTGTCCTTATAGTTGCTTTGGTTGTGATTGCACTTTGGGTAAGTGCTGTTCAGCAACACAAAGAAAAACAAGAAAATGAGCGCCGAAAAGAACTCACTAAACAAAAGGCGATCATAGAAGAAACTGAAGAAGCATTGATGAATCAGGCTAATATTCCGTTATCTGAAAACGTTATTAGAGTATTACAAAGCCGAATTGCTGAAGCACTAAAAACAATGGTTACTCATTCTCCAACTTCAAAAGCATTAAAAAGCCGTTTAGAGGAAATGAAACAGCACCTTTCTAATCCTGTTCAAGGAACTAACAGCGACTCAATGGCGTTACCAAGCAACGATAAACAACTGGTTGCGTTAATTCAGGGCATAAAAAAACTACGTGTAATACTACGCTCTGAACACAGCAAAGGGCGTATTAATAGCCAGGTTTTTACTGGTGAAGACAAACAGCTTGAAAAGCTACAACTCAAAATAAATATTGAAAGCCAAATTAAACGAGGTATTTCGGCACGTTCTGCTAGTATGGTTGGCTCTGCTAGACAATATTTTGAAAAAGCCTATGCAACGCTTAGTGCAGTGCCTTATTCAGACGAATATGTAAATGCCAAACGTCAAGAAGTAGAACGTTACCTTGAGGAAATTAGCGTTGAGCTAAAAGCGTCTAACGCAAGCGCTCTAAAAAAGAAAAACGAGCAAGAACAAGACGATTTAGATGTGCTGTTTGCCCCAAAAAAGAAATGGTAACAGCTGCTTTCCACTGAATAATATAAAAAGCCCATACATTGTATGGGCTTTTTATATTATATTAACTTTTATAACCGAAATTTGAACACTTCAACAGAAATACATAACTAAACATCACTGATAGTTATCTATCAAAATAGAAATTTAATACTTACGATAAAAACGCGAATTTAACGATGAATAACGCAGTTAATATCCACACGCTAATTGTTATGTCGCTGCGTTTACCACAAAGTAGCTTAACCGCCGTGTATGAAATAAAACCAAGTGCAATACCATGGGCAATTGAAAACGTAAGCGGAGTCATCAACAGTACAACGGCGACGGGAATTGCGTCTGTCATATCGTCCCAATCTACAAACTTAAGGTTTTGTAGCATCAGTACAGCAACATACAAAATTGCGCCCGCTGTTGCATAAGCCGGTACCATATTAGCTAACGGCGCAAAAAACATCATAAGTAAAAAGCAGCAGCCAACTACAACTGCAGTTAAGCCTGTACGTCCGCCAACAGATACACCCGCAACTGACTCTATATAAGATGTAGTCGTTGAAGTACCTAACATTGCACCTGCAATAGTGGCTGAGCTATCAGCACTGAGGGCACGCCCTAAACGTGGCATGTTTCCTTTTTCATCTGCAAGACCAGCCTTTTGAGTTACAGCAACAAGCGTGCCCGACGTATCAAACAAATCGACAAACAAAAATGCAAAAATAACGCTAAGCATTGAAAGTTCTAAAGCTGCAGCAAAATCCAATTGCATAAAAGTAGGTAGGATTGAAGGAGGGGCTGCGATAATTCCTTGGTATTCAACTAAACCTAAACCAAGTGAGATAGCAGTGACCAATAATATGCTGATCAAAACCCCACTTTTAAAATCACGATATAACAATGCCGCAATAATAAAAAAACTGAATATAGCCAGTAGCGGTCCCGGAGATGTTATGTCTCCCAACTGCACAAATGTAGCAGGACTTGCCACAATAATCCCAGCATTTTTAAGGGCAATTAAGGCCAAAAACGCACCAATACCTGTCGCAATAGCCCGCTTTAACACTAAAGGAATGGCATTTATTATCCATTCTCTAACCTTAAATAAACTTAACAATAAAAAGATACAGCCCGACATAAATACTGCGCCCAACGCAGCTTGCCACGTGTATCCCATACCTAATACAACGCCGTAAGTAAAAAAGGCGTTTAACCCCATACCAGGCGCTAAGGCTAATGGATAATTGGCCCACAACCCCATAATAAAACAACCGATTGCAGCAGCTATACAAGTAGCAACAAAAGCAGCCCCTTGATCCATTCCTGCTTCTGCTAACATGGCCGGATTCACAAATACAATGTAAACCATAGTGATAAAAGTAGTCATCCCCGCAACGCATTCTCGGCGAACCGTGGACCCATTTTCGTTAATTTTAAATAAAGCTTCGAGCATAATGAACTTACAACAATAAAAAGTAGCAAGATTTTATCATAAAAAGTATATTTTTCAGGACATTTTACCTTGCGATATACTAAACTATTGAAGTAATTAACTATACCGAATGACAGCATATGATAAAAACAACACCAACCGGTCAGGATTTAGAACAGCAATTAGACAACATTTTGTCTTTTGTGACACAACCAAGTGATACTAGTTCGCCTCCTGAAAGTGATAGCTCTCAACAAACTACGCTTAATAAGGCACTCTATTATTTAAAAAATAGCCAGCCTGCCCTCGCTGCAAAATGGATGCGTTTATCGGCAATGTCTGGTGATCATCGTGGGCAATTTTATTTAGGCTTATTTTTTGTAAAAGGCCAAGGCGTTCCACAAAGCGTATTTCATGGAGTTGCATGGCTAAGTTTGTCGAGCACCCAAGGTCATGAGCCTGCTACGGTTGCGCTTGCCGATTTAAGAAAATATATAGAAACAAAACGTTTTAAAGATGCTCAATGTTATGCCGCAAGTCTATATGAACAAATTCATCAGTTACAGTATGCCCATTTAATTCCCTCCGCACCTTAGCCAAAGCCTCCAAAACTGAGCCCCTCAAGATACTGTATACAGTACTGATCTATACTTTATATTTAAAAACCCATGAAAAAACCTTTCACCCTGTACGAAAAACACTCACACACGGGCATTTCGATAAAATAAAAAACAATAAATATCAATAAGATAAATATTATTTCTAATATTTTTTAAAATAAATTCTGAATTTGTATAAAAAAATAGCAAAAAAACACTTGCGCCATAACACTGTATAAACTACTGTATACATGTACTGTATATAAACCCAGTGAGCGAGATATCATGTTACAGCCTATAACCGTAAGAACAGTAAAGAGCTATCAGCAAGACGAACTATCTGATTGTGTAAATGTAATTCAAATTGAAGATGAGATTTCTGCGACATTTGAGCTTTTAAAGGTGTTACACCAATACAACAGCTTAAGTGCATGGACTTTGTTAATCGCACCGGATCATGTTCCTAGCAAGGCTTTACTTGATTCATGCTCAATAGATACAAGTAAATTATTGGTTATTAGGCAAAAACATCTAGTGAATTTAGAGTATGTATTACGCAGCGCACTTTATAACGGTAATTTTGCAGCAGTAATTACGTGGACAGACATGTTGAACAACCAACTGTTAGCTGATTTATCTCTTGATTTAAATAAGACAACAACGAAGTTGTATTGTTTTACTAAAAATTCTAACGTTATTGATGTACCTTCTTTAAAGCAAGCTTGTTAAACTAACGTTTTAAATTTTTTTATTAATTTTATGAACTCATTAGATAACAACGCTTGCCTGTGTGGTAGTCAACAGAATTACAAAAACTGCTGTGAACCACTATTATCAGGTGATAAACAAGCAGACACACCCGAGCAGTTAATGCGCTCTCGATTTACAGCTTACGCACAAAAAAATGCTAAATATATATACCAAACTTATGCGAGTGAGAAACAAGCAGAAAACCCTGTCAAAGAAATTAAAGAGTTTGCAA
Source organism: Pseudoalteromonas sp. S408 (assembly GCF_005886645.1). NCBI lineage: Bacteria > Pseudomonadati > Pseudomonadota > Gammaproteobacteria > Alteromonadales > Pseudoalteromonadaceae > Pseudoalteromonas > Pseudoalteromonas sp. S408. The sequence continues at coordinate 35,182 of NZ_PNDY01000003.1, forward strand.
CTAGTTGTCGATTTATAAGCTTATCTGTTATTGATACAAACAATGATGGAGATAGAGGAGTTGTTGAGTTCAAGGCAAACTACTTTTATCAAAATCTTTACTGTGAATTACACGAGCGGTCTCAATTTATTAAAGAGCAAGACCAGTGGCGATACCTCGATGGTATTATATTTCCAGTAGCTGATATCAAAGTGGGCAGAAATGATGATTGCCCATGTGGTAGTAACAAAAAATATAAAAAATGCCATAGCGCATAAAAATCATCTTTTAATTAAAGTGCACTGGGCACCTCACTTAATAGCTATTCAATCACAACCATTTAATGTAAAGCCTTAGCAATATTTATAAATATAACTCCCTTTATAACTCGTAAGGTTTAATACTAATTCCATTCATTGAGTGGCTTATACTGGTGTTAAAAGTAGTATTACTAACAATAAAAAAGTTAACGTCTTAAAACGATATGTAATGTTTTGCATTGGTTTAAAAGCATAAAGGTTGAATGTAATCTATAGGCATAAAAAATGGGCCAATGGGCCCATTTAAATAGTTTGATATGCACAAAACTAATTATTACTCGTCGTTATCAAGGTCTAACTGTTGGCGCTGTGCAGGTCTCGCTAATATTTCTAAGTAGAAAGACGTTAATTCTTGCTTTTCAATATCGCTAATGCAGTTGCTGATTTCAGCCACATGAACCACTTGAGCATCTTCGGCCGTTTTACCGAACTTACAGTCAAACGCCCAATAATCTGCATCTTCTGGTAGAGTTTTGTTGCGCTCTCTTTTCAAATATTTTTTCACTTCATGCTTCGCAGCATCAACCATACGAGGGTATTTGATTTTCTCGTGATTTAGCGTGAATGTTTTCTTCATTACGTTCCTAATTACCTTGGTTTAATGATAACGGCATTCATGTCATACCATTTATAGCCATTATAGCAATTGCATTTAATTTTTGGATGCTTTTTTTACATTAAATCAAATTTTAGTCAATTGGGCTTTGGTGTCACCATAAAATCTTATCAATGATGGCGATAATGGTTGGAAATTATTTATGGCAACGTAAATTATGCCATCGTCAAATGTAATGGTTCTCGCTGATTTACGTCTGTTAATACATTATAAAAGCCTGCTACATCCATCTTCGGATTATCTATTTCAATTTCGTTTTTTTGTATTCGCCTGCGCACAGCAAGTTCACAATTATCTATAATGGTCAGGGGTATGTGATTTACGTCATCTCTAATCGAAAAAGGCTCGGGGTTTAAACACTGGTTTAGTTTTATATCGGCCATACCTTTATTTTCACCTACCAAGCTCAAGCGATGTGCATTAAGTTGGCCTATTAGCATATTAAATTCACTGGGCGCTAATGGTTGCTTTGGTCCTGCCCCTAATTGATCTCTTAACTGCGCTTCATCTGCGGTTGTATCTTCAGTTTCAGTTTTGGGTAAATGAAATTGACTAAAATCTAAAGCATCTTGTGAAAGCATTGCCAGCAGCAATGAAAATTCACCACGGCGGTCTGCATGTACACTTTGGTTTAACCGAGTACTTAATTGCCGCTCTGTGATTAACAAATCATCGATTTGCATAGACTTTAGCCGATTAGAATGAGTAATGAATATTTATCGGCTTTATTTAAATTTTCTTTAGCTTTTTTCTTTACTTAAAGGCACATTTTGCTATTATCAGCGCCGTTGCATTGGAGGGGTTCCCGAGCGGCCAAAGGGATCAGACTGTAAATCTGACGGCTCAGCCTTCGCTGGTTCGAATCCAGCTCCCTCCACCACTTTTCTTACCGCTAGGTTAAGTGGGGCCAAATGTAACAAAAATAGTGTGGAGGGGTTCCCGAGCGGCCAAAGGGATCAGACTGTAAATCTGACGGCTCAGCCTTCGCTGGTTCGAATCCAGCTCCCTCCACCACTTCTATTCCTATATTACTATATTCCTATATTCCTATATTCCTATATTCCTATATTCCTATATTCAAAATAGCTTAAAACACCCACTGTAAACTCATGCCGTTTGTTTTTAACCAATTGGATGCAGCTTTATAGTCTGGATAAAAAACCTCTACTCTGTCCCAAAATTGCTTACTGTGATTTAAATACCTTAAATGAGCAAGCTCATGCACTATTACATAATCAATAATTCTATGAGGTGCTCCTATTAAATGTAAATTAAACGACAATTCTCGCTTACTGTTACAACTGCCCCAACGACGCTTGTAAACAGCTAACGTTAATTTTTTCGGCAACGCCTCATCCATTTTTTCACAATAAAAAGCAATACGCATTTCCACATAAGCCGCTAACTTTTCTTCTAAATAGCGTTTAATTAAACTCTCATATTTATTTTTATAATTTTTTACACGACTAGAGTGTGTAACATATAGCGTGTTATTATGCTCTTTCACGTCAGATGATGAGCCTTCACGAAAAATTAATTCAACCGACTCAGAAAAAATCTTTATTTTATTTTTCTCAATTGGGTACTGTTTAGTGTCTATTACATTAAGCTGCTTTTTTAATTGTGTTTCTATCCAATGTTGCTTTTCGAGTAACCAACTATCGATTTGTTTTATCGGCACATAATGAGGTGCGAATACGGTTACTGTTTGATTATATATTTTTATAGCCACTGTCTTTCTGCGCTTACTTTTTTTAAGTTGATAATCAAACACTACTTTCTCTCATTAATTTAATTCTTTGGCCCGTTTTAACGCTATTTAATGGATAAACGCTATTGGTTTTTACCCTGCTTACTTTTCATTTTAATTAATAACTTATAATAACTTTACTTAAAATAAACATAAAAAATAATAACTTGAAAACTATACGTTAAAAAATTGAAACGAAATCACTTTTTATACCGCACTCGTCAATTAAGTATATATTTATATGATAATTATATTAAACTACTTACTTAAAGACTAATTTTTGAGCCAATATGCTATCTGCGTTTTTTGTAACAGACCATGACCCTAGCCTGATTATTAACGGGGTATATAACCCACTTTTAGTATCTATATCTATTTTAATAGCGATATTCGCCTCTTTTTTTACAACTAGGCTCATTGATTTAGCAAAAGAAACAAAATTTTATAATTATAGGCGTTTAGCAAAATTCACTGCCGCAGCAATATTTTCAGCAGGCATTTGGAGTATGCACTTTATCGGTATGCTGGCCTTCTCTCTATGCACAAATATCAAATACGACCCAACAATCACTATTTTATCTTTTCTCCCTGCTTTTTTTGCTTGCCAATTTGCTGTATCTATTTTAATTAACAATAAGACGACCTTCAAAATACTTGGTTTATGTTCTGTATTATTAGGCGCTGGCATAGGTACAATGCATTACAGCGGCATGGCCGCTATGGAGTTGGCGCCTTTGTTACGCTACGACCCACTTACCTTTGTTTTATCGCTCTTTGTTGCCGTCGCTTTATCATTTATCGCCCTGTATAGCCGGTTTAACCTTACTAAGGTTTTCCCGAAATTAACAGCGCTACAAAGCCGTACCATAAGCGCTATTATTTTGGGCTTCGCTGTTGCAGGAATGCACTATATGGGCATGGCTGCAACACGCTTTGTTGCAACATCGCCTTTACTATTTACCGATGTTAATGCGTCTGCAGGCCTTACATTTGTTGCAATAGCCGTCGCAACCGCAACGATAGCAATTACGAGTGTGGTTGCCGTTATCAATGGCATGGTTCGTTATAAAATGTTGTTAGAGGAAAAATCTGCCGATGAGTCTCGGTTAAATGCCATTCTAGAAACCGCAATTGACGCAATTGTTACCATTGACCATGCAGGTATTATTTTAAGTTTTAATACCTCAGCCACCCATATTTTTGGCTGGCAAGAGCATGAAGTTAAAAACAAAAACATAAAAATGTTAATGGATGATAAAATTGCAAAGCATCACGATCAATACCTTGCCAATGCTGAAAATACATTCTCTGAGAAGGTCCTTGGGGTAAACCGTGAAATTTTTGCAAAGCATAAAGAAGGTTATCTTTTCCCTATTCGAATCGGTATTGGCGAAGTTAACCAGCCCGGACAAACTCCCCTATACGTAGGTTACATTACTGACTTGACCGAACAGCGCGAATTACAACGCAGCCTTATTGAAAAAGAGCAAAAGTACCGCTCTTTAATAAATAATATGCCGGGTGCTGTATTCAGATGTAGGCTAGATGAAAATTGGAGTATGTTATTTATAAGCCCAAGTATTTTAGAGCTAACAGGTTACCAATCAGATGAATTTACTGAGCATTGCTTAGAGTTTATTGATCTTATTCTAAAAACAGATCAGCAAGCCGTTATGGATGCAGTATTAAAAGCAGTCCAAGATAAACGTCAATACTCTATCGAGTATAGAATTCGTCACAGAAATGGCAAAGTGTTATGGTTATTAGACCAAGGTAGCTTTTATTATAATAACCAAGATCAAGCTCAGTGGATAGACGGCGTACTTATTGATATCACCGAGCGTAAAGAATACGAAGACAAACTCGAAAAAGCTAAACTGCAAGCTGAGGAAGCCGCACAAGCTAAGCAATCATTTATGGCTAATATGAGCCACGAAATACGCACTCCTATGAACTCAATTATCGGTTTTAGCGACTTACTTATGGATACACCGCTAAATGATGAGCAGCAAAAGCACCTTGTTACTGTTAATAATGCAGCCCGTTCACTACTTCGCTTACTTAACGAAGTACTCGATTCAGCAAAATTAGAGCGTGGCAAGCTAAGAATAGAAGCGGTACATTTTAGCCTTAAACCCGTTATAGACAGTATTATTTCAACCTTTTGGTTAGAGGCAAAAAAGAAAGACCTTATACTCAATCTAACTATTAAAGAGTCAGTGCAAAACACTTACTACGGCGATCCTGACAGGTTAAGACAAATATTAACCAACCTGATTGGCAACGCGATTAAATTTACAGAGCGCGGCTCTATAAGCATAACAGTGAGTACGACGCAAAACGGGCACTTATTTTTTGAAGTACAAGACACAGGTATTGGTATTGCACCGGACAGAGTAAGCGCTATTTTTCAGCCTTTTGTTCAAGCCGACGGAACTACAACACGTCGCTTTGGTGGAACGGGGCTTGGTACAACCATAAGTAAACAATTAGTTGAACTTATGGGGGGGACTATAAATTTAGTCAGTGAATTAAATAAAGGCACCTGCTTTTATTTTTCGCTTCCTCTAAAGGTGGGTGATGAAAATAAAATTGATCATTTTGATCGCCTTCACACACAATTGCCTGCGCTAAGAGTATTAGTCGTTGACGATATAGAACAAAACACAGAGCTTCTCTCGTTATTACTCTCAAGAGATCACCATGCGGTTACGAAAGCGAGTAACGGTTTTGAGGCCATTGCTACTTTCCAACAACACGATTTTGATGTGGTTTTGATGGATATCCATATGCCGGAGTGTGATGGGATTGAAGCATCTATGAGAATAAGAGAACTAGAAAAGCAAAAAAAATTGAAAAACACCCCAATCATTGCATTAACAGCCAGTGTTTTGCAGCAAGACAAACTTTCGGCCAAAAAAGCGGGGATGAATGGGTTTGCAAATAAGCCGATTGATATTAATCAGCTAAACCAAGAAATCGCACAAGTGCTGGGTTTAGGCGTTTCTAAAGAGATAGAAATTGCGCAAACTGACCCTAATGCTAAACATATCGACTTTAAAAAAGGGTTAGCCTTGTGGGGCTCTAAATCTAAACAACTAACTGAAATTACTAAATTTACAAACGATAGTGATAATCGATTTGAACTTTTGTTAAATGAGCCTCAGCTAAACTCTCAAAGTAGCTATAGTTTAATACATACACTAAAAGGCATTTCTGGCAATTTGGGCCTAATTGCGTTGATGAAGCTTTTATCCAACTTAGAGCAAGCTATTAAACAAGGTGATAGCGTTGATGATATTTTAAAAGCAATAAAAGCTGAGTTGGTTATTATTTCTAAGTTGTTAACATTCAAAAAAACTGAACCACTCAGTAATCCTGAAAATAATCAAACAGTTATTTCCAACACTGAACTAAAATTATTGTGTGAAACACTCATCGAATCCGCAATAAATGCTGAATTTAATGACACTGCACTTAGTGGCCTTCAAAGTTGTTCAAATGGTTCATTGGTAAGTAATATTAAAGCAATAACCGATGCCTTTGATGAGTTTGATTTTGATAATGCGCAGGTTAAGTTAAACGAATTACTAAAAAAGCTAAACGATATATGAGTATATAAATGATTTTTTCTGCACAAAGTCCCAAAGTATTAATTGTTGATGATGAGCCGGCAAACCTAAAAGTGATGCGTGAAATATTAGGCGAACAGTACCGACTGTCGTTTGCAAAATCTGGAACAGCGGCCTTAACTTTACTTGAAAAAGAATTACCTAAGCTTATTTTACTCGACATAATGATGCCAGACATGAATGGGTTTGAAGTATGTGAGCACATTAAAAGTAATCCAAAAACAGCGCATATTCCCGTTATTTTTGTCACTGCGCTCGGTGACGAAAGTGACGAGTATAAAGGGTTTGAATTAGGGGCTGTTGACTACATAACCAAGCCAATAAGCCCTGCCATTGTAAGAGCGCGTGTTAAAACACATCTTTCATTAGTACAAGCTGAGCAATTAAAGCAGGCACATGTAGATTTAGTTCAACGTTTAGGGCGTGCAGCTGAGTATAAAGATACCGATACGGGTGAACACATAGTTCGTATGAGTCAGTATAGTAAAGTTCTTGCCTTAGGAATTGGCATGTCAGAAAATCAAGCAGAGCTCTTGCATCAAGCAGCGCCTATGCATGATGTTGGAAAAATAGGTATTCCTGATGCAATTTTATTAAAACCCGGAAAATTATCTGTCACAGAGTTTGAACACATGAAAGAGCATGCCTTAATTGGCGCAAAGATTTTAGCTAACTCATCTTCCCCGCTATTACAACTTGCTCACAAGTTAGCAATTGAGCATCACGAAAAGTGGGATGGATCTGGTTACCCATATGGTTTAAAAGGTGATGAAATATCCATCGAAGGCAGAATTATTGCTGTTGCAGATGTATTTGACGCACTGACTTCGAAGCGCCCTTACAAAGACGCGTGGAGTGTAGAAAAGACAATTTCACATATGAAAGAGCAAGCAGAAAGCCACTTCGACCCAGCTATTATTGACTTATTAGTTGAAAAACTGGACGAAATACTCACTATTAAACAAAGGAATCAAGAAAGTTAAACCTTTTTAGCGCTGTGCGAACCTTGTTCAACATCTGGATAAAACGCCTTTATATATTCATAATCATGAGATGTTATTTCATGGCTATTACCGCTTTCATCTTTAAAATACATTGAAAACGTAACACCGTGGTCGGCCAATACTGCTTTTACATCCATTGCTTTAAAGTGCGCAAGCCACGCAATAAATTGCTCCCCAGTTGCAGCAAACGCGATACCCTTGCTACGAACTTGACCTTCAAACAATGCTAACCGTGTTGTCGCATTTTTATCTTGTAACGTTAATGGACCTTTTCCGGTTTCATCCCAAAAGGCAAGTTCTTCTATAACCTTAAAGCCAAGAACTCGCTCAAACCACACTACTGCGCTGGGCAAGTTATCTACATTAATATGGCAATGGTCAATTCCTGACAAAAAAGGGATTGTTTTGTTACTCATACTATTCACCTACCTCAGACCTTAACTGCTCTAAAAATGCGTGCATATAGTGGGTGCGTTTATTCGCCTCCTCTTTCGCTGAGGGGGTATTCATACTCTTGGCAATATTTAAAAGTTTTATAAAAAAATGATCTAGAGTAAATTTATTATCGTCTGGCTTTCTAGTTGTACAAAATGGATCATCAGGGCTATAAAGTAGGCGATTAATAGAGCCCCCTACTTTCATGCAACGGCTAATACCAATAGCGCCTAAGGCATCCATTCTGTCTGCGTCTTGTACTATTTGTGCCTCAACCGTTTTAATTTTAATATTGGCGCTAAAACTATGTGCAGCTATTGCATGATGAATATCTTCAAACAAGCTTTCGTCATAACCTAAGCCTTGTAAAAACCCAATTGCTTTATCTGCTGCCATAGTCGATGCTTTGGCCCTGTCAGGGTGGTTTTTAGCAACAGCTACACAGTCATGCAACCATGCTGCGGGTAGCACAACAGCCATATTCGCTTTTTCAGCGTTGCAAAGCTGTATCGCCACTCTAACCACACGCTCTATATGGGTAATATCATGGGCTGCATCGGCATGTATAAGCGATTTAATAAAGTCACGGCATTGCTCAGAAAGTAATTGTAATGACGGAGTTAACGTAGTTTCAACCAAGGTATTTTCCAAAAATTTATTAACACATTGAATTAACCTTACTTTACCGTGCTTTGCAGTTTACTTGCAAAACATTCATTGTATGTTGACCTTGCCTTGACTAAAATACAGCGCTTATTTACTACAACAGAGAAGTCTTATGTCATCTGCCGTTTACCTACAAGCTGGTCGCGATAAATCATTAAAAAGAAAACATCCGTGGTTATTTTCAAAAGCCATTAAAAAGATCAAAGGTAAACCTGGGCTTGGCGACACAGTTACAATCCATGATAGTGAAGGTAAATATTTAGCAACAGCAGCATACAGCCCGCACTCTCAAATTCGAGCTCGTGTGTGGAGCTTTGACGAAAAAGAAATTATTGATCAACACTTTTTTGAGCGACGCTTACGCCGTGCATTAGAAGCTCGTAGTCAAGTAATTGAAGAAGGTGGATTAACCGGTTACCGATTATGTGCCGCTGAGTCTGATTACTTACCGGGTGTGACAATCGATAAATTTGATAATGTGCTCGTATGCCAACTTTTAAGTGCAGGAGCTGAGCGTCATAAAGGTGAAATTGTAGGCGCACTGATGGCTATATTTCCTGGCAGCAGTATTTATGAACGTTCAGACGTAGACGTACGGACAAAAGAAGGTCTGGAGCCAATTAAAGGTATACTTTGGGGCTCTGAACCAACACAACCTGTACTTATTGAAGAAAATGGTTTAAAGCTCGAGGTAGATATTTTAGAAGGCCATAAAACCGGGTTTTATCTAGATCAACGCGATAGCCGAGCAGCACTTGAACGTTTTTCAAAAGATAAAACCGTGCTTAACTGCTTTAGCTACACAGGTACGTTTTCACTTTATGCGCTTCGCGGTGGCTGTAAGCATGTTACTAATGTTGACGTATCACAACCGGCACTCGATACCGCAAAACGTAATGTTGAGCATAATAATTTAGATCTAAATAAAGTCGATTTTGTTAAACAAGATGTATTTAAACTTTTACGCCAATACAGAGACGAAGGTAAACAATTCGATACTATCGTTATGGACCCACCTAAATTTGCCGACAACAAGGCACAGCTAACAGGTGCATGCAGGGGCTATAAAGATATCAATATGATCGCTATGCAAATATTAAAGCCGGGCGGCACACTATTAACGTTCTCTTGCTCTGGTTTAATGGAACAAAATTTATTTCAAAAAGTAGTTGCAGACGCAGCACTGGATGCTGGAAAAGACTTATTAATAATGGAACGTTTAAACCAAGCAGCTGACCACCCCATTGCGGGCAGCTACCCTGAAGGCTTTTACTTAAAAGGGCTTATTTGTAAAGTTTATTAATTAACATTTAATTGGTTAATTAAACTCTATTATCTCAAGCCCTGCTGTAATTGTGCCATCATCTTCTTTGCTGGCACGTATTACCTTAGCGGTCGCTTTTAACGGAGCAATACTTGGATGAGTTGATGCGATATCAACAGACAAAACTGTATTTGGTTCTAGCAAATCATCTAAATGAAGCGATAAACCCGTTGCACTTAAGTCTACGCATTCAGCGGTATATGTTAAGCCTGCGACTGGCTCAATAGTTGTAAGCATTGCAGTAGCGTTTACCTGCATGCGTCTATAGTTTCGTTTATCTTCTGTGAACATAATTCCCTCTAAACTATTGTGTTTATTTGCTCTAACAGTGCGCTTATAGCGAATGGTTTCACTACATAAGCATCACATCCAGCGTCAAACCCCATTTTTTTCTCAAGCTCAGACTCAAGGCCTGATACCATAACCACAGGAATGTTTTTAGTTTCTGGCGTATGTTTTAGCATTCTGCATGTATCATAACCATCAAGGCCTGGCATACATACATCAAGTAAAATAATGTCAGGAGGATTGGCAATTGCAGACGCAAGACAATTCTGACCTGAGTCAGCATAACTAACGTCAAATTTAGACTCTAGTGCAGATTCAAGCATTTCATAATTAAAATACTCGTCATCGACTACTAGCAGCCGTTTTGTTTTTGGTTCAATCACCGAGGACATGCTTATGTCGTTTCCTTCTCAAAACAAAAATAAATCCTACCTTTAAGGTACTAACCTTCTTAATAAATGCAAGCATTATTCTATTTCTTTTATAGCATTTAAAATTCGTTTAGACGAAATAGGGTAAGGCGTTCCTAACGTTTGTGCAAATAATGAGACTCTAAACTCTTGTTGCATCCAAAATATCGCTTCTATGTCGCTGGGTATCGGCATACCTTTGGGTATTTTATTCGTTAGTTTTTTATATTCATTGGCCACTTTATCAAGCTCAAGTACACACAACCTGTCTCTATTAGGATCAACCGGAAGTTTTTCTAATCGCTTTTGAATCGCCTTTAAGTAACGAATTAAATCAGTGAGTTTAGTCGCGCCATGTTGACTAACAAACCCTTTAAAAATTAACGACTCAAGTTGCGATTTAATATCGCCATGAGCGGTGATCATGGTTAAATCAACCCGCCCTTTCATTTTTTTATGCAGCGCATGTGCAATACTGAGAACTTGTTCAACATGTATTGCTATGTCGACTACGGCATCACCTAGCTCGCCACGTATCTCTTCTTTAACGTTTTCAAACTCAGCGCTTTTTCTGATGTCACCATACTTAAGTAACAAACTATCAACGCCTGCAGCAATGCAATCGTTAATTAAGTCGGCTATTTTTCCAAATGGATTAAAGTACAATCCCAACTTAGCCTTATTAGGTAGATTCTGCTGTAAATATTTAATTGGTGAAGGCACGTTTAACAGTACCAATCGGCGAAGACCTTGTTGGTGAGCAACCTGTGCCTTTATTTCGTTATCAAATAGCTCAACCGCGGCACTTGATTTTTTATCCACCAGCGCTGGGTATGCTTTTATTTCATACTGGCCTTGCTTTTTAACGTAAGACTTAGGCAGTTCACCAAAGTTCCATTGTGTTAGGTCTGCTTTTTCAATGCCATCATCAGCTACTTTTGAAAGTGTTTCGGTTACCTCTCCTTGAAGCTCTGCCTTGAGCTTCGTAAGGTCTAAACCGCGAGCCAGTAATTTATTGTGCTCATCGCGCACCTCAAATTGTAAACGTAGATGAGGAGCAAGTGATGTTAAATCCCACGCCTCAGGGTCAACGCGCACACCAGTCATTCGCAATAAGCGTGTGGTTAGTGCGTCAAGTAAAGTGCCTTGCATTGGCTCTACCGCTGCAAGTACAGCGTCTGCATAATTGGGAGCCGGTACAAAGTTACGACGAAGTGACTTTGGCAGTGATTTAATCAAACCACTTATTAATTCGTGCCTGAAGGCAGGAATATGCCAATCAAAGCCGGTTTCTTGCACTTGATTTAATAATGCAACAGGGATTTGTACAGCAACACCATCAACCGCTTGACCTGGGTCAAAGTGATACGTAAGCGGTAATATTAAATTATCTTGCTGCCACGTATCTGGATAATCAAATTCTGTAATACTGTTTGCGCCATGGCGCATTAACTCATCCCGAGTCATGTGAAGATAGTGTTTGTTTTGTTGTTTTTGGGTTTTATACCACTTTAAAAAAGCGGCTCGATTATTAATTTCTTTTGGTATTTTTTTATCGTAAAACTCAAATAAGGTTTGTTCATCAACTAAAATATCACGGCGGCGCGACTTGTTTTCAAGGACTTGTATATCTTCAATTAACTCACGATTAAACTGTAAAAAACGCTCGTTTAAACCAAGTTCTTGTTCAACCAATGCAGTTCGCACAAACAGCTCTCGGCTAACCTTAGGGTCTATATTGCTATAAACACAGCGGCGTTTATTAACAACTAACAATCCGTATAAAGTTTGTTGCTCAAAGGCAATAACAGCTCCAGGTTTTTTCTCCCAATGGGGCTCAGAATAGCTGCGTTTTACCAGGTGTTGGGCTAAGGGTTCAACCCAATTGATATCGATTTTTGCATTAGTGCGCGCATACAATTTACTCGTTTCAACAAGCTCTGCTGACATAATCCATTTAGGCGCTTTTTTAAATAAACCCGAACCCGGAAAAATATGAAACTGACTATTACGCGCACCTTTATAAGCTTGTTTTTCGTCTTTAAAACCAATATGGCTAAGCATACCGCTTAGTAAGGCTTTATGTACTGCTTCGACATCAGCAGCATCACTTGTTGCCTTCATACCCATTTCGTTACACACAGTACTTATTTGATAAACAATATCTTGCCATTCACGCAGGCGCATATAAGCTAAAAAATCTTTTTGGCATAACTTTCTAAACTGACTATTTGTCAGCTCACTTTGTTGCTCTTCTAAGTAATTCCATAAATTTAAAAAGGCAATAAAGTCTGAATCAGGATCATCAAAGCGACCGTGTTTTTCATTCGCTGTCGCGCGTTTTTCTTGAGGGCGTTCACGTGGGTCCTGAATGGATAAAGCAGCCACAATAATAATAACTTCACGCAGTGCACCTAGCTTATGCGCTGTTAAAACCATTTTAGCTAAACGCGGATCAACGGGTAATCGGCTTAACTCTCTACCCGATTGCGTTAACGCGGTTTTATTATCACGCTTAGCCGACTTTACCGCTTGTAACTCCTCAAGCAGAGTTAAGCCATCGCTGATATTTCTACTGTCTGGCGCTTGAACAAATGGAAATTGCGCCATGTCGCCCAAGCCCAAAGCAAGCATTTGTAAAATAACAGAAACTAAGTTTGTACGCAGTATTTCAGGGTCGGTAAATTCAGGGCGAGATAAAAAATCATCCTCTGAATATAAACGGATACAAATACCCGCTTCAACACGCCCACAGCGGCCCATCCGCTGATTAGCACTTGCTTGTGAAATAGGCTCTATGGGTAAACGCTGTACTTTTGTGCGGTAACTATAGCGGCTAATGCGCGCAGTCCCTGGGTCTATAACATAGCGAATGCCAGGCACGGTCAGTGACGTTTCAGCCACGTTAGTCGATAAAATAATGTGACGGCGAGAGTGCGGCGCAAATATTCTGTTTTGCTCTGTATTTGATAAACGCGAGTACAGCGGTAATACATCGGTGTGCTTAAGATTACGTTTGCTCAACGCATCTGCAGTGTCGCGAATTTCACGTTCACCGTTTAAAAATATGAGTATGTCGCCGGGGCCTTCTGCACATAGCTCATCAACTGCATCAAAAATACCTTGTAACTGGTCGCCCTCGGCTTCCATATCGTCTTTTTTAATATCGCTAATTGGGTTGTAGCGAACATCAACGGGGAAAGTACGACCCGATACCTCAATAATTGGCGCATCGTTAAAATGTTTAGAAAAACGCTCTGGGTCAATGGTTGCAGAAGTAATAATAATTTTTAAATCAGGGCGCTTAGGCAGCAAGTTTTTTAAGTACCCTAAAATAAAGTCAATGTTTAAACTACGCTCGTGGGCCTCATCAATAATGATAGTGTCGTATTGATTTAAAAAACGATCTTGCTGAATTTCGGCAAGTAAAATACCGTCAGTCATCAGTTTAATGTATGTATTGTTAGAAACCTGATCGCTAAAACGGATTTTAAAACCCACTTGTTGACCTAGTTCACACTTCATCTCATCGGCAATACGGTTTGCAACGGTGCGAGCGGCTAACCTACGCGGTTGCGTGTGGCCAATAAAACCATCAACGCCGCGGCCAAGCTCTAAACACATTTTAGGTATTTGTGTCGTTTTTCCCGATCCTGTTTCACCAGCAATAATAACAACTTGATTATTTGCTATCGCGTCTTTAATGACTTGTTTTTTTTGGCTTACCGGCAGCTGTTCTGGGTATGTTACCTGTGGCAAATTTGCTAAGCGTTTTTCTTTAGATTGTTGGCTACGGGTTATATCTGCGGCAATTTTTTCAAGCGCATTGGCTTGTTTAGTCTCGTCGACGATTTTTTTAACGCCGTGAAGGCGTTTTTTAAAGATGAATTGATCTTTTTTTAAGCACGTTTTTAGCTCGCCAAACAACTGACCTAGGTTAACCACCCGCATACCTTATAAAATATGTTAAAGAGCCGTAATTGTATCAAAATTAACGGCTGGGGTTAATCCTACAAATCATTAAACGCTCAGTTGTTTGACATTTAATCACATGTACAAGGCTGTATTTCTATTCGCCTTTAAAAATGCCTACATAAGTTGCTTGCGTATTCGATTTACTTGCGCGATACATCCCCGACGTATTAAACGGTAAGCTAATGTTGCCTTGCGTGTCGATAATAATCACACCGCCTGTGCCACCTATTGGCTTTAATACTTTGTTTATTACTTCATCACCGGCTTGGGCGATTGTACTGCCTTGGTATTTAACACGAGCGCAAATATCACTTGCCACGTTGTAGCGAATAAAATATTCACCGTGGCCGGTCGCCGATACCGCGCATGATTCATTTTCAGCAAACGTACCTGCACCTATAACGGGTGCATCTCCAACACGACCATAGCGTTTTGCAGTCATTCCACCGGTTGATGTACCAGCGGCTAAGTTACCATTTTTATCAAGGGCAACAGCGCCAACGGTGCCCATTTTAAAGTTATTAGGAAGCGCATTGTGCGCGGCTTGATATAATTTACTTGTTGCTTTGGCTTTATCAAGTTTTTCTTTTGCTTTAAGCAGTGCATCGTAACGGTGTTTGGTATCAAATAAATTATTTTCGATAAGTTCAATACCTTGCTCTTTTGCAAACTCCTCA
Organism: Pseudoalteromonas sp. S408; assembly: GCF_005886645.1. Taxonomy (NCBI): domain Bacteria; kingdom Pseudomonadati; phylum Pseudomonadota; class Gammaproteobacteria; order Alteromonadales; family Pseudoalteromonadaceae; genus Pseudoalteromonas; species Pseudoalteromonas sp. S408. Next base: position 50,258 of record NZ_PNDY01000003.1, read on the forward strand.
GCACCTTGACCACTGAGCATAACGTGCACTGAGTTATCCATAACTAAACGGGCAAGCTTAATTGGGCTTTCTACATGTTTTACACCTGCAACAGCCCCTGCTTGACGGTTACGTCCGTCCATAATTGACGCGTCAAGCTCGTGCCCACCATCGTAGGTATATACTGCGCCGCGTCCGGCATTAAAAAACTCAGATTGCTCTAATACTGTAATTGCAACAGTAACCGCATCTAAGCTTTCCCCGCCTTTTTCTAGTACGTTGTAACCTGCCTCAACGGCCTCGGATAATTTAGCACGATAAGCTTTTTCTTGTTCGGGGGTAAACTTTGCTTTATCAATTGTTCCTGCGCCACCATGAATTGCAATGGCAAGCGGAGATTCTTTACTTAATGCACTGTGAGTAAATCCTATACATGCACTGGCTAAAATAGATAATAAGATTATTTTTTTCATGACTGCCTTTCTCATCAAAGTATTAAAACTAATGTGAACGGTTAAAAAGCAAATTTCAACTAAAGTAAGTTTAAAGACATAAAAAAAGCGCCTTAAGGCGCTTTTTATTATTAACGTGTTTAAAATTAAGCTTGTTTAGCTTTTAAACGCGCTAAACGTGCTACTTGGTGAGTAGACGTTAAGAAAGAATAAATTGGTGCTAAATAACCGCGCTTACGAAGTTCTAAGAAGTCTTCATCGCTTAGCTCATTTAGTTTTTTCTCGTCGATAAGGTAGATACCGTTGATGTCTTTTTTCTCACCTTTAATGTCTACTGTTAACGTTTGAGCAATTAGTAGCTCTTTATCAGCAAGAAATTTAGTGAATGCATCGGTTACCTGAGAAAACTCAATGAAAGACACTAGCGACTCTTTACGACGCTTTAAGTAATCTGTTTCTTCACCGTTTTCAAATAATGCATTGCCATCAGTTTCACTTACAAGCGGGCTTGCTTCATCAATAACAATACCAAATTGGTCTTGATCTGGGTGTTTAACTAAACCAAGTGGGTAACGTGTAGAGGCCATTGGTGCAAAAGAAGCTGTCCACTTATCGCCTTCAACAAATAAGTTCTCGCCTGGCTCTAAACCAAACATTGCAACTGCTTGGAAAGTACCTGCTTCGTTATTTTTAACAAACGACATAGGAAACTCATTTGCTACGCGTGCAAACTCATGTGCAACTACAGGCACTAAATGTTGAGTTTTCATGAAATCTACATTGATGCCGTTTTGAATTTTAATGTTGGCATGTTTTTCGTTGTGTAAAGGCTGTACTTGTTGCTCCGCCATGTTACTGCTCCGTTTTTTAAATTTATAAGTTTCATTGTTAATGCCTTAAGGCTAATGCTTTTGAGGTAAAAAAGGAAGGGAAAGTTTTATGACACAAGCCATCTAAAAATAAAATTTAAATAAATCTGCATGTTGTCAAAAAACATACAAGTAATAATTTTAAAACATGCTTAAAAATAAAGCGTTACACGGTTATTTAGCATACAAAGGGAGGTGGCTTATTTACAAAAGTTAACAGACTTCTGTCTACAACCACGCTCATAGTGAAGAATATTTAGGCAAACAAAAAGGCAGCTAATTTAGCTGCCTTTATAAAATGGGGTAAGCAATGCAAATTTACTTAAATTATGGAGCCCAATAAACTTCGATATTGATGCTCGGATGATTAAGTACTGCACGCAGTGGCATATCGTTAACATCACCACCGGCTTTAGCCTGCTTGTACACAGCAAGCTTTTCATCGCCGCTGATAAGTAGTTTAACCACTTTAGAGTTGGCTATTGCATTTAGAGTAAGCGTCATTCGCTCGGTAATACTACCTGTTACGTCACTTTGAATTGCGTTAATCGCACAAACCGTTTGAGTGGTTGTTAAACCATGCTCTAACCCATCTGCATGTGGGAATAAAGACGCAGTGTGACCGTCTGACCCCATACCTAAAATAGTCACATCGTAAGGCGTTTTCAGCGCACTGTATGCGGCTTCACACTTTTCAGCACCTTGTTGTGCAGTAGAAGCGTCGTTTTTCATTGTTATAAAGTTGGCTGCATTACCAAAGTTTTGCAACAACGTACTTTTAATAAATGCTTCATTACTTTTTTCGTGATTTGGCTCAACCCAGCGTTCATCAACCATAGCTACATCAACGTTCTGCCAATCTAAATCAAGGGTTGATAAATGCTTATATGCTGCAGCAGGTGATGAACCACCTGATACCATCAGTACAGCGCGACCATCGTCTTTAATGCCATCTAATAATGATTGCTCTAAAGTTGCCGATAACTCTTTTGTTAGTGCATCTTTATCATCAAAAAATTTTTCAACTAATGTAGCCATAATTATGCCTTATCACCTGTGTTAAACCACAGGTGGTTGTTCTCTGCTAATAACTCATCGGCATCATCTGGACCCCACGTACCAGCACGGTAAAGTGCAGGCTTGCCTTTTTCTTGCCAACGCTCAACAATCGGATCAATCCATTTCCATGCTTGGCGAACTTCATCACGATGAATAAACAACGATGGGTTATTCGCAGCGGCATCAAGCATTAGACGTTTGTATGCATCAGAATGAAAACCATTGCTGTAAGCTTGTGATAACTCAATGTTCATAGTTACCGGCTCTAATTGCATTTCAAGGTTATCTAAGCGCTTTGACATAAGCGTTAGCTGAATAGTTTCTTCTGGCTGAAGGCGAATAACTAAGCGGTTTGGTTCTATGTTGCCAACATTTTCTTCATAAATATTGTGCGATACTTTTTTGTACTCAACCACAATTTCAGCACAGCGTTTTGCCATACGTTTACCTGTACGAAGGTAAAATGGTACGCCAGCCCAACGCCAATTATCTATGTGTGCACGTATAGCAACAAAGGTCTCTGTTTTACTAGCGCCCTCGTTTAACTCTTCCAAGTAACCAGGGACAATCTTACCGTTTAAATCCCCTGGTACATATTGACCACGCACAATATTACTATCAACGTCAGAGTCAATAAGTGGTCGAAGTGCTTCTAGCACCTTTAGTTTTTCATTACGAATGCTATTAGCGTTAAGCTTATTAGGCGCTTCCATTGCAACAAGGCATAAAAGCTGTAGCAAGTGATTTTGAACCATGTCACGAAGTGCACCGGCTTTGTCGTAAAACCCTGCTCTGCTCTCAAGTCCTACGGTTTCAGAAAGACTAATCTGAATATTATCAATCGATTTAGCATCCCACATGTTTTCAAATAATGAATTTGAAAAACGCAGTGCCATTAGGTTTTGTACTGTTTCTTTACCTAAGTAATGGTCTATACGGAAAATTTGGTCTTCTTCAAAAAATTCAGCAATTTTAGCGTTTATTGCTTCTGCAGATTCACCACAGTAACCGATTGGTTTTTCTACTACTACACGCGATGTTGGCGTAATCAAATCTTTTGTAGAAAGAATTTCACAACACTTGCCATAAACGGCTGGTGGTAAAGATAAGTAAAACACGCGAGATTTAGTGCTATCGTGCTCATCTAAGATCTCTTTAAGTACATCCCAGTTATCGTCAGCTTCAGTAACATTACTCACCACTGGCACTAAGTAAGTAGAAAATGCTTTCCAATCTTTGGCGTTAAATTCACCTTTACTTAAAAACTCTTGCAGTGCTTTGTGCGCTGTTTCAATGTATTCGGCACGTTTGCTTTCTTCACGAACTGTTGGCAGGATGCGTGAGCCTTCAGGTAGGTTCCCTTCTTGATATGCTCTGTACATTGCAGGTAGTAATTTGCGTAACGCAAGATCACCACCGCCCCCAAAAATTATGATATCAAAAGGATTAAGCATAGCTACTCTCTACGTTGTGATACCCCGTCCTAAATAAGTTCGCGGGTATGTCTGTTTATAACTTGGATTATGATAGCTTTTATAATGTGTTAAAAAGCCTGCTGAATTGTTCTTAATTGATGATGTATTATTATTTTTTTATCATCTACGCTTTATTAAATGAGCCTTAGGATTCTGTATCTCCTCTCACAAAAATACAGACCCTAAGCACTCCAGCGCTACCCGTTCAAAGGTACTCGGTTTACCTACTTTTAAGTAGGTTAAATTGTTACTGCGTACGGTGTTGCTTATAGTACGCCATCAGTCCACTTGTAGAGCTATCGTGATCGTGATTTACACTATCATCTGTCAGCTCACTTTCAATTTTAGATGCCAAGCCTTTACCCAGCTCAACACCCCATTGATCAAATGAACAAATGTCTAAAATTATGCCTTGGCAAAAGATTTTGTGTTCGTATAACGCAATTAAACGCCCTACCGTTTTAGCATCAACAGTGTCTAGCAACATTGATGTTGTTGGACGGTTTCCTTGATGAATTTTGTGATTTAGTAGTTCATCAATCTGCGCCTGCGATTTGCCTTTAGCTGTTAAGTCGGCTGTAACCTGTTCTGCATCAACGCCACTCATCATTGCTTCTGTTTGAGCAAAAAAGTTTGATAATAAAATGTCATGATGCTTATCAACATTAATTTGTGGTTTAACAGAGGCAATAAAATCTGCTGGCACAATCACGTTGCCTTGGTGCAGGCATTGATAAAACGCGTGCTGACCGTTAATACCAGTCATACCCCAAATGATTGGTACCGTGGTGTACGGTACTACTTTGCCTGCAAAGTTAACATGCTTACCGTTACTTTCCATTTCACCTTGTTGTAAATACGCGGGTAACATGTGAAGAGATTGGTCGTAAGGTAAAATTGCTTGCGACGTGTACCCTAAAAAGCTGGTATTCCAAACACTTAACAAAGCCATTATTAAAGGAATATTCTGCTCAAGCGGCGCATTTTTAAAGTGTTCATCAACTTCAAAAGCACCTGTTAGTATTTCTTCAAATGCGTCATAACCTAAATACAGCGCAATTGGTAAGCCTATCGCACTCCATAATGAAAAGCGACCACCTACCCAATCCCACATAGTGAATACGTTTTCATCAGCAATACCAAAGGCAGCTGTTTTTTCTAAATTTGTACTTACTGCAACAAAATGTTTAGCAATTGTGCTTTCATCTTTTGTTGTTTTTAAAAACCAATCTACCGCTGTTTTAGCGTTCGTCATGGTTTCTGATGTAGTAAATGTTTTTGACGAGATAACAAATAATGTTGTTTCGGGATCAATATTTTTAAGTACCGAAGCAATTTGTACACCATCGGCATTTGACACGTAGTGCACATTTAACGTGTTGTCTGCGAGTGCTTTTAACGCCTCAGTTGCCATTTGAGGACCTAGGTTCGACCCGCCTACTCCAATGCTAACAACGTCTTTCACCGCTTTGCCCGTATAACCAAGCCATTGGCCGCTTCGCACTTTTTCAACAAATACTTTAATTTTGGCAAGTTCATTATCAACCGCTTGTGTTACATTTTCTCCATCAACAATTAATGGAGTATGTGCACAATTACGTAATGCTGTATGTAGTACAGAGCGTTCTTCGGTGATGTTGATTTTTTCACCGCTAAACATTTTATCTCGCCAAGAGGCAATATCGCACTCTTTAGCAAGCGACACTAAATTAGCAAAAACATCGTTATCAATTAATTGTTTAGAGTAGTCGAATAATACACCTGGGATCTGAGTTGAAAACTTAGAAAAGCGGGTACCGTCTTGTGCAAATAACGTTTTAAGATGTGTTTGTTTCATCTTAGCAGCACTTTGTTCAAGGGCTTGCCAACTTGCTAATTGCGTTCGGTTCGACATTTAAATATCCTCTAAAAATTTTAACCGGTTGATTTATAGTTTCTTTTTATAATGTAAAAGTCTTTAATACGCGCTAAACACACTAAAATAAAACGCTGATAGTATAGTTAAAAACGTAAAAAAAGCGCTGCTTTTACTATTTTATACGCAGATGATAACGCAATTTTTGTCTTTTGACACCGGTATCATAAATATTTTGCAAATTATTTTACCCGCAATTTCAAAGGCACCTACAAAGCTTAATCGATTAAGTTGCTATGTTCGTGAATTTTACTAAACGTTCAGTACTTTTTTAATAGTTATGACATTTATGTGAATAAATAAAAAATCGGCTACCAGAGCCGATTTAATTTGAATCCTATTAGTGTCGTATAATTAGAGGCTCAATGCCAAACCACCCTCTAAGTTATACACTGTTTGATACCCTAGTTGTGTTAGGTTAGCAGCCGCAAGCTTTGATCGGTTACCGCTACGACACAACAATATATATTTACCGCTCTTACTAAGCTGACCTTCCATCAATGCATTAGCCATTCTACTAAGCGGTATATTAAGTGTTTTTATTTTTTTGGTGCAAAACAATTGCGATACATTATTGGCACCATGCTCGTATGGCTCTCTGGTATCAATCAAATACGCATCGTTTTTAGTAAGCATTGCCTTTGCACTATCAAAATTTAATTGCTGAATAGATGATTCGGGCAACGCGGTGACATAACCACACAATTGTGACCTCGATTTTTCTTTAGCCTGATCATCAAGCTGTTTTTTAATAACAAAGTCATCAATACTCATTTGGCCGTTTATTAATCCGTTTAATAAAGGTGTTTGTTGTTGCTCTGCCTCCCAGTTCATCGCAAAACATTGTAAATAATCATGTCCTGAACAAATCACACTTGTTTCATCTAGCTGCTCAGCAAGCGCTAGAATAGAATGAGCCATGGCCTTTGCATTGCCACCAGCTAGAGACGTGTTCCCCAAGCCTGCGGGTAATATTAGGTCACCACAAAAGCAATAATTGATGTGATTATCTTCATTTTTTAGAACATAACTTACGCTATCTTCACTGTGCCCTGGTGTGGCTATTTTTTCTAATCGTTGGTTATTGAGGTCAATATACGCTGCATGTATTGGCCACCCCAGTTTATCTATTTCAATGTCATCGCATCGACTCCCTAATACACTGCGTAATAAAGTAACACCGCAATGGCGCTCTTGGTGAGCATGCGTATTCAGCACTGCCTTAATAGTGAGGTTTTGTGTATTGGCTATTTTTTCTAAACGCGGTATGAGCTCTACAATAGGATCTATAATAATTGCCTGTTTATTCTCACTTACATATAACCAACAACAGGCTCCTTGGTGCCTAAACTGCGTTAAACCAAGCGCGCAAACATCTTGGTAAGGTGTTGCGCTATCAGATACGATTAAACAGTTAGCCTGCAAAATGGCTTTTAATGCACGTATAGATTCACACGCATTTGCTATTTCAGCGGCAGTGGCAGCGGGACCGAATGATAGCCTAATTGCATTTTCACTCTGCCATTGGTTAACTCCCATCGCATCAAGCACAAAACTCGTTGAAGAGCCCGTGCTGCATGCAGAGCCTCCACTGACACGAATACCAGCGGCATCAAATAAATCAATTACTTCTTTGCTTGTTAACTCATTTACAGCAAAGTTTAATGTTGTTGGTACCGAGTGTTCAAAGCTATGATTAAAGGTTACTTCATCAAATGTTTCTTCAATAGCGTTTTTTATTTGAGCCCGGTAATTACTAAGCACATCGATTGATTTAAATGTGGTGTCTGACTTATCTAGCAATAAACTAAACAATTTATTTAAACCCGCAATACCAGGTAAGTTTTCGGTGCCAGAGCGCATTCCGCTTTCTTGCCCTCCACCCGCTATAAAAGGGGTATAGGCACTGCCAGCACGAATATATAAAAAACCAATACCTTTAGGGGCATAAAGTTTATGGCCTGAAAAAGGCGCGTAATCTATTGTGGTGGCGCTCAGGTCGAGTTGTTTTTTCCCCAGCGCTTGCACACAATCTACCATCCAAGACACTTTCGTATTACGAAAACGAATAGTATGTTCAATGGCATCTAAATCTTGATAAACTCCCGTTTCGTTATTAACCGCCATGGTGCATATCATTAGCGCATTAGGTATATGTTCAGCGATAAACGCTAAGTCTAAAATGCCATTATTATCCACCGGAATAGCCAAAACTTGAGCATGAATGCCCAATACACTATTCCAATGCTTTAATGTGTTAGGAACCGCTTTGTGTTCAGTGGCACCGTAAAGTAATACGGGTTTAGCAATATTATGATTTTTAGCGTTAATAAGCGTAGATACAACAGCGGTCTGAATGCCTTCGGTCGCGCCAGAGGTAAATAAAATATCTCCCTCTATTGCCCCAATCACAGTACGTGCGTTTTCGCGGGTTTGTTCTAATAAATGCTTGGCCTGAATACCCGTAATATGAGGGCTTGAAGGGTTACCAAAACAAATTTGCATTGTATGAGAAACCACATCGGCTATGCATGGCAACACAGGCGTTGTTGCGTTTGCATCAAGGTAAACTTGCTCTGAGTTTAATAAAGAGTCAGACATCTAAAAACGCACCTTATTACTAAAAGATATATCTTATTACCAATATTACATAACTTTAGACGTATTGAGTAATAATCAATTAGTACTGACGGTGCGTTTTCTATGCCTTTTTGAACTAACCTTCTGTCAGTTTATTATTTAGCTCTTCTTGCGTTGAAGACCACGCTGTAATCAATGCTTTAACCAACGAGGCCAAAGGAATAGCAAAAAACACGCCCCAAAAGCCCCACAAGCCACCAAAAAATAGCACAGCCACAATGATAAATACCGGGTTCAAGTCAACGGCTTCTGAAAACAATAAGGGAACTAACACATTTCCATCGAGAGCCTGAATAATTCCATAAATAACTAAAACCGTCCAAAACTGGGTTTCTAATCCAAACTGGAATAACGCCACGGCAGCAACCGGAATAGTCACAAGCGCAGCACCAACGAACGGAATTAACACAGAAAACCCAACCAAAACGCCTAACAAGGCCGCGTAGCGTAAGTCTAAAAAAGTAAACGCAATGAACGAAACACCGCCTACAATTAAAATTTCAAACACTTTACCGCGAATGTAATTCATAATTTGCTGGTTCATTTCGTTCCATACTTGCAATATTAAACGACGCTGTTGCGGAATTAATTTAGCCACACTGCCCGTTAATTCCAGCTTGTCTTTAAGCATAAAAAACACCAGCAACGGCACAAGCACTAGGTAAATTAGCCACGCTACAACATCTTTTAACGACGTTAACGAAAACGATAAAACCACTTGGCCAAACTCAATAACTTTAGCCTCCACTGTAGCAACAATCCCTTGTACTTGGTCGGCATTAATTAAACTTGGGTATTGCTCTGGTAAGGCAATCAAATATGACTTGCCTTGCTCTAACATATGAGGGGTTTCTTGCACTAAATTGCTGGTTTGTTTCCAAAGAACAGGACCAATCACTAAAATTAAAGTGAGCATAATACCTGTAAATATAAGCATTACGATCACCGTAGCAGTAAAACGGCGTAAACCAAGACGCTCTAGGTGAACAACGGGCCAATCAAGTAAATAAGCAATAACTAATGCCACTAAAACCGGCACAATTAACGAGCCAAAAAAGTAAAGTAAGGCAACAGAAACGAGTAGTAAAAATAATAAGGTGACCGAATGAGGATCAGAAAATTTTCTTTCGTACCATGTTTTTATATATTCAAACACGTAATGGCTCCACTAATAATAAACCTTGTTGTTTATCTAAGTTGTAACTGTAAGCATATTTTTTTAAATATCGCTCAATATCATCCATGCTCTCATCACTATTTACACTAAAAGTGATGGTTTGCTGTGTAGATAATGCTTCATGTAGCCCTAATTTAAACTGAACAAACTGTTGAGGACATCTATAACTTCGTAAATCTTGGTGTAACATACTCGCTTTACCGATTTATTAAAATGAATAATAAGTCGCATTGCTGTGTGTTAATAGTCTAAAAACATCAACAAATGTAACTTTTTCTTAAAACAAAGCCTGCAATGGTTTATTCTGTAATACATAGTTAGCAGTAAGGACAGGTTAATGTCTCGCACGCATAATAAAGCGCATCTACCAAGTAATCCAACACTCAAAGAGATTAATTGGTTTAAAAAACAAATAAATTGGGGGGAGCTTCCTCCTTTTTATCATTTAGTTGCCTCTTCGGTTAGCGAGTCTGAAGGTGTTTTAGAGCATGGATTTGATAACGCCGTAAAACAACTTATAGACAGACGTAACTGGAATCTAGACATACTCGACGGCTTTGAGGACGACTTAGGTGAGATCCACACCAAGCATAAACCGCGAATTGCGTTACATCAGGTATTTACAGACCGAGGCTTTGAGCTGTGGGCACTGCCCTACGCAAAAGATATTGTTGTTGACCAATACATAAAAGATAACCGCTTTATGGAATTTAGAGTGTGGGATCCGCATTCAATGAAAGTACTATTAAGGTTAAATCAATTACATAAGTTTATTGGTTTTTACTTTGAACGCGGTGATAAAGCCGATAAAGCCCTTATTTTGCACTCACACAAAGTTGTTCATAAAATTATTACTTTTTTACAGCGAGAGTTGAACGTAATAAAGGTTGATGGAGTCTCAATAAAAGAACTCTACCAATTGTGCGAAAAAGACAGCCGTGCAAGCAGTGACGAAATAGACATAGCCAAAATTGCCATTGGCGAGCCAATAAACAAGGAATAAGATGCAGCTAAAATCAGCCTTTATCTCTTTATGCAGTGCCGTCCTTACATTTAGCCTTTTAGTAAGTGAGCCATTAAAGGCGCAAACTAATTTTAATCTTCCTGATTTAGGAACTTCTGCATTACAGGTACTCCCCCTCGAAAAAGAACAAGCGATTGGGGAAGTGATGATGATGCAAATTCGCGGCGGCTCACCAATTATTAACGACCCCGTATTAGATGAATACCTAACCACCATTGGCAGAAAGCTCGTTGCAAACGCGAACGATGTTCGTTTTCCGTTTTCATTTTTTTGGATCAATAACTCAGATATTAACGCATTTGCCTTTTACGGCGGACATGTAGGCGTTCACACAGGGCTAATTGCACAAGCCGATAGCGAAAGTCAGTTTGCATCTGTACTTGGTCACGAAATCGCCCATGTTACTCAGCGCCATTTAGCACGTAGGATCCAGCAACAGCAAGATAACAGTGCAATGACCATAGCGGGGATGATAGCCGGCATTTTAGCGACTATTGTTGCCCCAGATGCTGGTATTGCCATTATTTCAGCAAGCCAAACACAATCTGCTTTTAGCCAATTAACGCACAGCCGTTCTGCTGAACAAGAAGCTGATCGAATTGGCATGCAAACACTTAACAATGCAGGATTTGATGCACGTGCATCTAGCGACTTCTTAACTAAGCTGGCTGCACAAATTCGTTATAAGTATAAGCCACCTGCATTCTTACTCACTCACCCTCTTCCAGAAAGCCGAGTGTCTGACGTGCGCCTTCGTGCAGAGCAGTATCCAATGCGCCGCCTACCTGCAAGCCTTGAATTTAACCTTGCTAAAAGCCGAGTACTCGCGCGTTACGACAACAAACCAGAAAACGCTGAAGCCTTATTTAGAAAATTACTTCGCGAAAACAGCTACAGTAATACAGCCCTTAATTATGGTTTAGCGTTAAGCTTACTTGACCAAGAAAAACTTGACGAAGCAGACTCTATTTTAAGTAAGCTATTAAAAAACGACCCTAAAAATTTATTTTATATTGATACGCAAACTGATTTACTCATAGCGCAAAAAAAAGCAGACGACGCCGTTTCATTTTTAGCTGAACTTCATAATTACCGTCCTAACAATCAAGTAATTACGCTCAACTATGCAAATGCAGCACTAGAGGCAAAGCAATACGAACTTGCCGAAAACGTGCTTAAAGGTTTTTTATTAGAAAAACCAGAGCACAGCTTAGGTAAGGAGCTACTTGCTGACGCCTACAAAAAACAAGACAAATTGGCGGCCTATCACGAGGCAAACGCTGACGTGCTATCGCAATACGGTGCCTACATGAAAGCCGCTGATGAAATCCAAAAAGCGCTTAACTTCGTAGAATCAACAGAGCTAATAAAACAGCAGCGATTAAAGGCATTACTTACCCAGTATCGCCGTTTACAAAAAGAGCTTGCAAGGCTTTAAGTCTGCAAGCTGTTGCCCTAAAATAGAGGCAATTCACACTATGGAAACTTTTATGTCTGTTACTATCTATCATAATTCGCGTTGTTCTAAATCGCGTGAAACACTTGCCCTTTTACAAAGCAAGTCAATAGAGCCCACCGTTGTTGAGTACTTAAAAACGCCTTTAACTCATGATCAAATAAGCACACTGATAGACCAACTTGATTTTAGCTCTGCTCGTGACTTAATGCGCACAAAAGAAACCGAGTACAAAACACTCAATCTTAAAGATGAAACAAACGAAACCACGCTTATAAACGCAATGGTTGAGCATCCAAAATTAATTGAACGCCCTATTGTTGAGCACAATGGTAAAGCAGCTATTGGTCGCCCACCAGAAAACGTATTAAGCGTTTTATAATGAGCACAAACATAGTGGTACTTTACCACTCGAGCCATGGCTCAGTTGAAGCGATGGCCCATGAAATAGCTGAATCAATAGAGCAACAAGGGGCAACAGCCCTACTGAGAACGTTTGTAGCTAAAAATCCGCACGACATTGTTATTACCAAAGATGACCTTATACAGTGTGATGGCCTGGCCTTTGGCACACCAACACGATTTGGTATGATGGCGTCTCAGGCAAAAGCATTTTGGGAAACCACCAGCGAACTGTGGCTAAAAGGTCAACTAATTGATAAGCCTGCGTGTGTATTTTCATCGTCAAGCAGTATGCATGGGGGTAATGAGGCCACACTGCTTAATTTATCATTACCCTTACTTCACCACGGAATGATGTTACTTGGTGTACCCTACGATGTACCTGAATTATTAGGCACACAAACTGGCGGTACTCCGTATGGTGCTACGCATGTTGCTGGTAGTAACAATAGTGCTCAGTTAAGTAAAGACGAAATTAAAATATGCCAAAGCGTTGGCATTCGCCTGACAAAAATTGCGAGTAAACTTCAATGAACACAGTGACCCATCCTGCAAAAAAGCCAATAACCGTAAAGTTTCAGCGTACTGCTTTAATTGGTTATGTTGGCCTACTTATTTTAATGCCATTGTGGATGTATTTTGTTCCGCCTCAAGAAGGCCCGCTCGATATTATGTCGTTATTTGTACCTATTATTCCTCTATTGCTTCCACTTAGAGGGATTATTAAAGACAGTACATATACCTACGCTTGGGCAAACTTTGTTGTTATGCTTTATTTTATTCATGGCTTAACCATGCTTTGGGTTGCACCTAATGAGCTAATTTGGGTGTTGCTAGAGTTATTATTTGCATCATTCATGTTTATTGGATGTACTTATTATGCAAGACACCGCGGGCAAGAGTTAGGCTTAAAAATTCGCAAATTGAAAGAAGATTTAGCCGACGAAAAAGCCGCAAACGAATTTAATAAATAAAATAAAAAAGCGCGTTTACTCTCTAGTAAACGCGCTTTCAACCATTACTTAATTGCGTATAAACTACTTACACCAATTCACTCAGTGCGGCCAAGGTCACGATACCCGCTAAACCAAGCTGAGCTAATAAACTCAAAAGTGAAAAGCCCCTCAATACAAATAAACCCCAAGGGTGTTTTATATGTGGATACAAAGCGCAGCGCTTTAAGCTCATAGCAAAGAAAAAACAAATCACCGTTACCATAGTTAAACCAAGCGTAAGTTCACTTTTTATGGTCAGCGCTTCGTCAAAGAAGAAAAATAACTGCAAAGGCAATAATAACGTCACAATAGCATGTAACACATGTACTTTTTTAATGCGATCAAACTGCCCATCTGGCGATAACTCTTTAATACCAAAGTCACGCTCTAGGCATTTAACTAGATTTTGCGCTTTGATACTCACAGCCAACCTATAACAACTTAACCCCTCGTTATTACGCGCTCTAAAATCAAACCCGGCTTTAATTAGCATCACCATTAACGATTCATTTTTAGAGAGCACAGCATAATGCAATGCAGTGTTACCCAAGCTATCTGACGCTTTTTTATCTTGCTGAGGTAATAAGGTTTGCACCACGTTTACAAAACCACGCTCTGCCGCCCACATAAATGCCGTTTTACCGTTTTCATCAGCTAATGTGCCTGTTGCTCCTTGCTCAATAAAACGCATAGCCATTGTTTGCTTAGCCGTTTTTTTGCGCAAATGTGTTAGTAATGCTTGCTCAAGTAAAACTACAGAATCAACATCAGGCGACACTTGTTTTAATAAAGTAAAATAGTCTTTACCCATTGCTACTTTGTCACTTGCAAGTTCACTTAACACGGCTAGATCAGCAATTGACTCTGGTATAAAGTGACTTAAGCGATCTCTAAAATCAACTTCTTTCCAAAGTGATAACGCATCAACAGCACTAAGCTTACTGCCATTATTTAACGCATGTTCAATCAGTGTAAAATAGCGTTTGCTAAAAAATAAGCTTAATAATGAAAGCGGTGTTTCAACGGCATTTTGTGCAGCAACACTTGCGTATTTTTCTAAACGTTGGCACAACAAAAGCACTAAGCTTTCTGGGGTATATTCATTATCGTAAAAATGAGTTTTCATTGCGCCAATATACGCTTGTGCATCTTCGTCGTATTCACAAATATGTTGGAAATAACACTCTTCAAAAGGCTCAAGCGGGGTTAGCCAGGCCAAATAATAAATAGGGGGCAAAACAGTGGTACACACACCATCGTCTTCATTGGTAGAACGACAAGCAGGCCAAGCTTCTAATGCATCTAAAATAAAGGCACCGTTTTGCTCTACAAGGCCTTTAATAAGTAACGGATATTCCTTTGGCCAAATCAGTACATTTTCCATTAAAACAACACAACTCCAGTGTAGCTTAGGTAAGTGGTCAGGTTATAACAGCTTTCAGCTGACACCACGCTTAATCAAAGAGGCAATATTCTAGCACACCCAGATCGCCACGCTAGAACAAAGTAGATGAATAATCAAAAATATAAAAGCAGCCAAGTAACTAATTACTTGGCTGCTTTTTAGGTTGGAGCTGGGCTTGATCTTTTCACACAAAAAGATTGATTATTTGTTCTTTAACTCACTAATTACTTGGTCAATGCCTACATCTGAAATGCGCTGGATGATCTCTTTTTGCTTAGCACTTAAAAGCGAAATACCTTCAGCCACAATGTCGTACACTTTCCATTGGTTGTCTTTACCTAGGCGTAACTTAAAACTTAGATCAATCGTGGGGGCGTTAGGTTCTATAATTTGCGTATTAACCGTGGCATATTCTGAGTCGCTTTGTGCATTATTGTGCTCAAAGACCACTTTTTGGCCGGTGTATTTCATTAATGCACCGGCATACGTACCAGTTAAGTAATGCTCAACCGCGTCAATAAAATCAACCGCTTGTTGGCGCTCAATGCCTTTAATATGTTTACCTAATAATTTAAAAGACACAAACTTAATATCAATGTGTGGCATTAAACGTTTTTCAACAATTCCCGACATTTCACTTTTACTGGCATTACCTTTGCTGTTCACCTTACCTATATCGGCAAAAAGGGTGTCTGCAACAGACTCTAAAAGTATATCTGGTGATTGCTGAGCTTGTGCATAAAGCGATGTGCTTAAAAGTGCGATAGCAATTAAAAATGGTTTAATAAGTTTCATAATATGTTTGTTTGTGTGATTAATATAACGCTAATTTACGTCATTTATACTCAATAAAACAGGCACAAATAAGCAACTTATTAATGCCTAAAAAGCACCAATAAATTAAGTGACTAAATTTCAATAAGTTAATAAAACCTGTTAACACGCAGTATACATCCCTGTTTTAGCTTGCCTTGAATTTACAACCTACCCACCCTCATCATCTGTTTTTTCGATAAACCAACTATCAGCGAGCAGCTATGAAAACCTCCTTTAAAATAATTATTTTATTAATCGCCTCACTTTTTATTAATAACACAGTATTAGCACAATCAAACCATGGCTATGCAGTCGATGTACTTAAAGGCACTGGCAATATAAACGGCATAAAATTAGCCTATCAGTACCATATGCCAAAAATGCAAAACTTAGTTGGAGATGCCCGTTTTTATATCGAAACCAGTGTAAACCTGTGGGAATTTGCGCATAACCACCACTCACAATCCAACTTAGTATTAGCGGTATCGCCTGTATTGCAGTTTCCAGCGTTTAGTTTTAATAACACCCCATTTTATGTTGAAGCTGGCATTGGCGTATCACTCATTGACGAAACACAATTTGGTGGTAAGAACCTAAGTAGCCATTATCAATTTGAAGATCGTATTGGACTCGTTGCTGACTTAGGCGATACACACATTGCTTTACGAATTATTCATTACTCTAATGCGGGCTTTCAAAAACCTAACCCCGGACTTGATTTTATGACCTTATCGGTTGCCAAGCGCTTTTAATAACCATTCGTTTAATTAAGTGATCTATTTTAACCGTTGGTAAATGTGTTGATAGCTAAACAAAAGAGTCGCTATATAGTTACTTTAAAAGAGAATTTTTAACGCAGTTAGCGACACGTTTAGCCGCGCAAAGTCATTAAATATTATAGCGAATAGGTAAACTACTCAACTGATGTTTTTGCTGGTAATTACAGTTTAAAAAAGTAGAATAGCCAAAAAATAAAAATGAGAAATAAATATGCAAACATGGCAAATAGTACTCATTATAGTGATGGTATTTGGCGTTGTGATAGGTAATATTGCCCTAATAAAACACAGTGCTAATATTGAATTTAAGAAATCAGACACGCACTTAAAAAACAAGCAAGACACAAAAAAGCCCTGATAAATCAGGGCTTTTAATTTAAATAATAAGCTTAACCAACTAGCCAATGTGCCATTAACGAAATAATCGGCAATGTTATTAGCGTTCTGAGAATAAATATAACGAACAGCTCAACGATGTTTACTGGAATTTTGCTTCCTAACAACAACGCGCCCACTTCAGACATGTATATAAGCTGAGTCACACTCATAGCAGCAATAATAAAGCGTGTTACATCACTCTCAATAGTCCCAGCTGCAAGGATTGAAGGGATAAACATATCGGCAAAACCAACCATGATTGTTTGTGCTGCAGCCTCAGCTTCAGGTACTTGCAACAACTCTAAAAATGGAATAAACGGCATACCCAAATATTGAAATAGAGGCGTATATTCTGCAATAATTAATGCAAATGTACCCACGGCCATAACAACGGGTAACACAGCAAATACCATATCAAGTGCGTTGTGTACGCCTTCTTTTAATGTCCCCACTACACCCGGCGATTTATCTGCCTTGGCCAGCGCTACATCTAAAGAGTGACCCACTAATGTTTTACCTGCAGGCACCAGCTCTGCGTTTGCGTCAGGCTCTGAGCCATCAATAAGCAAATCTTTTTTAAACCTAAGCGGTGGCAAGCGCGGCACAATAATAGCAGCCGTAATCCCTGCTAAACACACCGTTAAATAAAACGGAGCAAATAAATACTCAAGCTTTACCTGGCCAATAACCACTAAACAAAACGTAATTGAAACAGCAGAAAATGTAGTACCAATAACAGCAGCTTCGCGTTGTGTGTAGTATTTATCTTCGTATTGGCGCGCAGTCATTAATATTCCTACACTGCCATCACCTAACCACGATGCCACACAGTTAACGGCACTTCGCCCTGGCACGCCAAATAACGGACGCATTACTTTAGTTAATAACGTGCCTACCAACTCAAGCAAACCAAAGTTAAGTAACAAAGGGAGCAAAAGCCCTGCCAGTATAAACACCGAAAACAACACAGGAAGTAAGTCGTTTAATACCAGTGCCCCTGTATTTTCGGACGTGATAGCATGCGGCCCCACGCCTAAATAGGTCATTAATACAAATGCTGTACCAAATAAACGCGTAACTAACCAAATCCAACTAACGTTAAATAAATGATTTAACAGTGGTATTTTACAAATAAAGTGAGGCTTAAAAATACTGATAATGAATGAAGATACACCCGTTATACAAATTATGATTGTAATAATGGCCTTTGCTGTATCTGCAAAAAACACTTGCATGGCTTTAGCCATCATTGCGATAGGTATGGTCATTGCTTCACCGCTTGACACCGGCGTCATAAACAAAAACACACCAATTAGCGAAGGCACAAGGAACGCAAACCAAGTACGCCAATCGTACTGAGGTGAAGTTGATAATTGAGACATATTTTTAACCTATAAAAACCACAAAAAGAGCTAAGCGCTCTTTTTGTGGTAAAACGTATTATTATTTATATTTTAATGCCGCGCTTAATAAGTGCTGCTTCTAGTGCTTGCTGTAAACCATTCATGGTACCTGGCTCAAGCGTTTCGCCTTTATCGTCCATCCAGGTTAAGCTTGTGCCACCTTGCTTGGTTTTACTCACTAAAATTTGGTATTGGCCTTCATCAATTGGTAATTGCGCAACATCGTCGCCCCAAATCGAATCCCACATACTGCTCTCTGGTGCTTTATAATCGGCGGTAATTAAACCTGTGTCTTGATTTATTTCAACAATAGTAAACGACAAGCGCTCTAAAAAGCCTGAAAAACGATCAAATACCGCATCGTAAGATTGCTCAGTAACCAGTGCTGCATTGCCTTTATTGTCAAAGCCCATTTCTAAAGAAATAATACCTTGGCGCTTGCGCATATCAACTTCAAGTTGGCGATAGCGGTAATCAAATTCAGTAATAACTTGGTTAAGTGCACGCACTTCTAGTTGCTGTTTAAGCAAGTCTGTAAGTGTTGTATCACCTTTAAAATCTATTAATTCAGCACGTAAAGAGGCTGTACGTTCATGCGATTTTTTTTCAATAGAAAATCTAAAACGTTGGAGGTCATCGTTCTTTTCATCGCCCCACAACCAGCTTTCTTCGGTTTTAATAATTGCGTACCAATCGGTTTCTATTATACCAAGTAACTTGTCTTCTTTGGTTGTAGCAGTGTTATTTTCAGCTAAAACAGCATTAATTGAATCCCAAATAAAGTCATCTAAATCAACAATGCCATCGTTTTTATCAAAATATACGCGTGCTAAATTATCCGCTTCTTCGACCCAACTGCCCTTAGCTACAGTGAGCACTTGAGCTGGTGGACGATAATTGGTTGCGTCTGGATTATTGTTATATTGACCTACTTCCATTTTATAAACTGGATCTTGAGCCGGCTGAGATAAAGACGCTGGCGCTTTTACTGGCTCATGCGCGCGGTAATTACGTTCATTATGTGCATCGTTAACAAATACACTACACCCTGATAAACTTACCAATACACTTACTGCAAGTGCTTTTGGGATCCAATACTGCACAGATATTTCTCCTTAGCATACCCTTTAATTGTTTTAACAAATATATGAGTGGGTTATGCCGATTTGGTTCAGTGTAAAATCAATATTAACTTTACATTTTTATTTGGCTACTTAATTGCAATAAAGTTCAGCACCTCAACTTAGAAAAAAACTAAGGGCAAATAAGCAAATTTTAGCTATGGTACTTTCCTGTGCCAGTAAAAACAAGAAACACCGTACTTTAAACGCGCTTAATTAGCCCGCATTATAGTTTACACACCGTTTTGTGGTAAACTTCGCCGCCGAGCACGTCCTCGAGTGTATTTAGTAGTGTTATCCATTGCGTTGTTATAACCCTTGTAACTTAGGTATTTTAACCCATGACTGCATTTTCAAATCATCAAATTGTGTTAACCGCTATCGGCGAAGACAGGCCGGGTATTGTCAGTGAGCTTACGCAATTGGTTAGCGACTGCCACTGTAATATTATAGACAGCCGCATTGCCATTTTAGGCTGTGAGTTTACCTTTATAATGTTATTGCAGGGTGACATGTCGGCCATAAGCCGCATTGAACACGTGTTACCAACCAAGGCAATGGAACTTGGCCTGCTAACCATGATGAAACGCACTACAAGCCATACCCCTGGCGAGTTTTGTGCCGGCTATACGCTCGAATACACAGGTATAGACACCCCGGGCACACTAAGCAAAGTGACACGCTTTTTTGCCGATAACCACATCAGCATTTGTTCTTTAAAGTCAGATACGTTTAACGAAGAAACTGACACAAAAATGCGCTGTGAAGTAGAATTTAATATCCCAATAGATGTAGACATAGATAAATTTAAAATTAGTTTTGAGAGCCTTTCTCATACCCTAAACGTAGATTATATTTTTAAACGCATTCGTTAAGGAAATAGCATGAACACAATTAGTCCATTACAAGCTGGTGATACAGCACCCGCTTTTAGCTTACAAAACCAAAACGACGAAACAATCACTTTAAGTGAATTGTTAAAAGAGCAACAAGTACTTGTGTACTTTTATCCTAAAGCTTCTACTCCGGGTTGTACCGTACAAGCAGAAAACCTGCGCGACCAACAAGACGAGCTTGCTAAATTTAACACGCGTGTTGTAGGCATTAGCCCAGATCCAATTAAGCGCCTTAAAAACTTTGAAACTAAAAAAGAGCTTAACTTTGATTTATTAGCCGATGAAGATCACGCCATTGCAGAAGCATTTGGTGTATGGGGCTACAAAAAATTTATGGGTAAAGAATACGATGGCATTCACCGCCTAACATTTTTAGTAGGCCAAGACGGTAAAATTAAACACTTATTTGATAAGTTTAAAACCAAAGATCATCACCAAGTGGTGCTTGATTATTTGGCAGCAGAATAAGCTAGCTAATTACTACCAAAAAAATACATAAAGCGTTGCCCTAGAGCAGCGCTTTTTTATGTTATTTTCTAAATATCTTGGTTAAATAAAGTATCTTCGAGAGATAAATAAACAGTTGCTAGTTTTGAATTTGAAGTTACAGTTTGTCCCTTTTTGTTTTCACCAATACGCTCTATTAGGTTACTTATTTATGAGACAAGAATTAAGAACTAAAATCATTGAAGTGTGTGATAAAAAAATTGCCAGTAAAGGTGATAATGTAGGCCTATCTTTCTATGCTTTTTTTGCTAATAAAAACAACAATCCTGAACTTTTAATGGAAGCTGCTACTTGGTGGATTCAAACCCATCAATTAGATCACTTTGTAAAAGCTAAAAAAATAAAACAAATGGTGCTGAATAATTTATAAGCCCCCAAGTGCTCATATTCGATGTGCATAATGCTTTAAGCAATAATTAAAAGCGCGAATTAAAGCTTCTAAATCAAGGAGTGTGTATGTCTTTTGTAAAAAAGCTATTTCGATGGTCACGAGGCAGGCAAAAATCAGGCTATGATAAAATGCTGCTTTGTGGTGCATTTTGGCCCATAAAGTTTGATGTGTATTTATTAAAGTTTCCAAAAGGAAGTGAAATATCACCGCACACTGATCATGTTAAAGATGGTCATCATTACAGACTAAATATTGTTTTAAAAAAAGCGGATATAGGCGGAGAGTTTATTTGCGCTAGCCCCCTATTTGAAACAAAACGAATCAAGTTATTTCGTCCTGATATCTGCGAGCACCAAGTATCGAAAATAGAAAAAGGTAACCGTTATGTACTCAGTATCGGCTGGATAAAAAATACTTAGTCAAAAACTCCCCTTAAAGTGCACTTTAATCTAGTACTCACCATCTTTCACGGTATAGTCTATTGATATATTGAGCATAAAAAACAAAATATAAGGATTTAAATTTGAAAAAGGCAGTTAGGTTTAAAGCGAATTAAGTGGCTTTAATCACATGTATTATTGGGTTTCAGTTTTCGACGGCAAGTAATCTGTTTTATGCAAACCCGTTTTATATTGGCGGTTTTATTTTTGCAATCGTACTGATTGTGAATGTTATTAATTACGTCTGCCCAAAGTGTAAGAAAAACCACGTAATGCAATCGGCTACAAGCTATCGCTTGCCAACAAATAAGTGCTATCACTGCGGGGAAGAAATTAACTAGCCTTGTCGGATGGCGCTTCGCTTATCCGACCTACGTGTTTAAATAAGCTTGTTAGAGTCTGATATAAAGAGTGCTTGGAAAGAGTGAGCATTGAAGTTGCTGTGTTGGGTTTCGTTTCACTCAACCCGACCTTTTATCTACGTAATATAAATTAACGCCGAGCAGCTTATCGCTTACAGCTAACCACTTAAAGCCGCCTTTGCGCTTTAACTAATTCCTAAATACTTATGCACTTGGATTGATAAGCGCCAGTTTTTAGCAATACAGGTGTCGATTGCTAATTTGGTTGCAGATACCTTTTGGCTAATTGGCTGTAAATACACAAGCTTGGGGTTAACCCCTGTTTTAGCAAATAACGCTTCTAACTCTTCTACGTGCTTTTGCATGGCTATCGGGTGCTTAATTTCGTTAGCGCGCTTCATAGCGCTGGTATGCACTTCGTAACCGCCGCGCATGTTTATCTTTGGCGATACAGTGACCCATGTTTGCTCAGGGGCGAGTATTTCAAACGTGCCGCTGGTTTCTATTTGGGTGCTAAAACCGTGTTCGTGTAATAAGTTACATACTGGGTTTAAATCGAACATGCATGGCTCGCCGCCGGTAATTACTACGTGCTTTGCGTTATAACCACGTGATTTAAATAACGCGAGTACTTGCTCTGCGCTGGCATCGGCCCAATGATCTGAGTCGGCTTTTTTTTCTACGGTTTCATCAAGTGATACTTTGTATACGTTGTCTACATCCCAGGTTTGTTTAGTGTCACACCACGAGCAACCGACTGGGCAGCCTTGCAGGCGCAAAAATATTGAGGGTGTGCCAGTAAAACTTGCTTCACCTTGGATGGTTTCAAACACTTCATTAATTTTGTACAAAAGAGATCTCACTTACTACCTAGTAGCCAAATTGCTACTATTAAAGACGAAAAAGCGCTGTGCAAAAATTGTTATTTAAGCTGCGGCCGTGTAGTATATCGCGCCCTGATATAAACCTCTATTAAAACTAAGAGCAAAACAGATATGACGCAAAAAGTAGTTGTTATTTATTCCGGCGGTATGGACTCATTTACCGTATTAAATAAAGCCCTGCAACAAGGCCATGATGTATATGCCCTTTCGTTTGACTATGGTCAGCGTCATGTAAAAGAGCTTAAAGTGGCTGCACAAGTGTGTGAAAAACTTAATGTTCCGCACAAAATTGTGGATATTTCGGCTATCAATCAGCTTATTGGTGGTTCGTCGTTAACCGATAACATTGACGTGCCAGAAGGTCATTACGAAGAAGAAAGCATGAAGAGCACGATTGTGCCAAATCGTAATATGATTTTGCTCTCGCTTGCTGTTGGTTACGCGGTATCACTTAAAGCAAGCCAAGTTTATTACGGTGCTCATTCTGGGGATCATGCTATTTACCCCGATTGCCGTCCTGAATTTGTGCAAAAAATGGATGATGTATGTCGTATTGCAAACTACGATGCAGTGGAAATTTTTAGCCCGTATTTAAATAACACAAAAATTGATATTTTAACCGATGGCATAAAAATGGGTTTAGATTACAGCCAAACATGGACGTGCTATAACGGCCGTGAAAAGGCCTGTGGTAAATGCGGTGCGTGCCAAGAACGTTTAGAAGCATTCGCACTTAATAATATTACAGACCCATTAGAATACGAATTAGCAACAAATAAATAGTTATTTAGGTTTAAATAAAAAAGGCTATGTTACATAGCCTTTTTTATTGCATAGCATTTAATTACACGGCGTATAATTAAAAATTACAACCAGCGCCTTACGCGTGCTTTGTAGGTAGTAAATTCTTCACCAAATAATTTAGTAAGCGCACGTTCTTCTGGCAGTATTTGAAACAACGTTAAATAACCAATAAAGCCAACAACCCCTAGCATTGCCCAAACCGAACTTAACCACACGCCCCACCCAGCTAAAATAAATGCAAACCCTAAATACATTGGGTTACGTGAAATACGGTAAATACCGCTGGTAACTAATTTTGATGCCTGTTCTGGTTTACTGGGATTCACTGTGGTTTTAGCTAACTTAAAGCTCACTACACCTGCAACACAACTTACACAGCCAATAATAACTAAACTTGCCGCTAAATAGGCAACAAACACAGTGAAGTCTATGACACTGTAATGCGCTATGAGCGCCATAATGCCTGCAAAAAATAGAACAACGATAACCGGGGGAATTTTATTATTTAGCATAATAACTCACTGATAAAATTAGTTTATAAAATAATATGTTAATAACTATATGGCGATTAATTTCATATTAAACAACCCTGTTACTGTATAAAGTATGAACACCACACGTAAGTATTTGTGTATACGTATTTAGCCACAGTATTAAGCGGTTAATTTCACCGCACAGCTCTTTACAAATAAAGTTACAATTGCCAGCTTTAACTAAAGTGGGGAAAGCGTATACTTTAATAAATAAAATTAAAAAGGAATATAGTTATGTCTGGTACTACGATGATTGTACTTATTGTGCTTATATCTGTGGGTTCGGGTGTGGTTTACGATATGTATAAAAAGCATTTAGAGTTTAAACATAAAATGCAAAACAATAATAGCGACGCTCATAAACAACTTGCCGAAACAAAAGCAGAAGTGGTTGCACTAAGAGAACGTGTACAAACACTTGAAGCCATTGTGACTGACTCAAGCTTTAACGTTAAACAAGAAATCAATAAACTGTAAGCGTTATTAAACGCTTACTCGTTCGCTAAATTTATTAAAGGTAATTTGGATACAGATGGGCATTTTCTGGTTGCTCTATTCCATGGGCTGCTAAAAACCCACCTATAGCTTGTCCACACCCTTGAGGTGCACGCCCACTGTCTATTTCAAAGTTTAATTGATTGGCTTCTTGCTTACCCATTGAGCACAAATCAACTGTACTGGGGGAACGCATTGCAATACTTAACTTACCAATGTTTTCTACTGCCACGTTTTTACTAAATCGGGCAAACCCTTGATATTTAAATTGCTCGCTCACATAGTCGTTGCTCGTGTTAACTAAAGCTGTGATAAAACCGTGTAAAAAATGGTTACTTGACGACCCCGTAGTCAAAAACGCGATGGATTTATTGTTAAACTCGCTTAACTGAGCGCCATCACAATGCAATTTTACTGTATACAAATGTTGCTCGTCAGTAATGGCTTGATACCCTGTTAGTTCAATAGCCGAATCAGCAAACACAATGCGGCTCACCAAATCACTAATATTATCGCTATGGTGTGTGTGTAAAACTAACTCTGGGTTTTGCGCCATGACGGGTAAATCGTGATGGTTATTAAACGGTGTGCTTATTGCACCATTTTGTTTTAACTGGAATAACTCTCTCACTTCGTGCTCACGCGCCACTTTTAAAGCCAAAAAAGCCGTTTGAATAAGTTCTGACGTAGGTAAGTTTTCTTCTACAATCCAGCGTCTACCAAAAAGCAGTTTTTTTGCTTTGTCGGTATTTTGATGACCACTTTTTTTGTAGTTGTCAGGGCTGAGTACCGCAACTTGAAGGTATATCTCATCACCTTTTTGAGCAGCAAGTACCCTGAAATGCGCCGAAAACTCAATACTTTCGAGCACTTCGTTCACACTTTCAAGCGTATGTTTGTAACGTAAAAAATGCTGTGGAACTATCCAATTATTATTCGCTAATTGCACAAGCGGCGCATACGGGATTGGCTGCTCGTAACTATGTTGCCATTTTTTGTCGTTACTGAGTAACGTATTTAGGTGACTATTTTTATCTGACATAAATAAACCAAATAAACTCGCACTGGGCAAGATATTAACTGTGCTTACATTACGTGTTTTGTTATGTAATTAGATCACAGCCGCCCGACAAAATTGGGCTTTTTTAACTATCGTAAAGGCTTTGATAGTCGCTTATAACTTTTTGATAATATAGCTCATCTTTATTGAGCATTTTATTATAATGATTTAATAGTCGTTGAATGTAAGCCGTATGCTGTTTATCATTTAAGTCCCACATGGCATCACCTGTTTTACTCACCGGTTGGCTGCTTTTAAAGCTAACCTCTAGGAGTTCATAAACACGGTTTTTGTCACTAATAATTTGCTCGCTATGCAAACCCAAATTAAGCGTGTGTAAACCACTGCGCAGTAAATAAGTATGGTGAATAGGGCATAAAATAAAACGCACATACTGTAAACGCTCTGGCGAGTTATTCGCTATTATTTGCTTCACCAAACGCAGCGCCAATTCACCACCAATACCGGCTATAACAACGACCTGATTTTTTACATCATCCAGCTTTATACTTCCAACGTCCTGACACAAGACCTGCCATTCTGGCTTTTTATTACCAGGCACCCTAAATTTTTTATTATGGGTTAATCGCGCTTCTAAATCGGTCATCACATTTGGCAAAATATCAACAAACATGACTTTATCGGCAGCTGAGCGCTTCAACAAAGCCATACCTAAATAGCCATGATCGCAGCAACAATCCCAAATAGTGTTTTGCTGGCGTGTTATAAGCGCATCAATCGCAGTCAGTCGTTTACTGAGTTTCATTTAATCAGGCGAATGTGACATTTTATAGACGAGCGCTTTTAAACTTTTATCACTGTCTATTTCAATAAAGCGGTCGGTAGGTGCAAGGCGTTCTACGAATGTAATCGCACTTTGTGTGTGCTCGTCAATCAGGGCTTTAAATGCATCCTCTGAGAGCTCGGGGCTATTGGCGCATAAAAGCAATTTTGTTGTTTGATTGAGTAACTCTGGGAGCCTGCGAAGCACTTTTTGGTAGTCTTTAGTTAAAATAAAGCTGCCTTTTTGAAAACTTGGCGGATCGACAATAATTAAATCAAACGGGGCTGCTTTTTTTAATTTACCAAACGACTTTAAAATATCGTGAGGTAAGTAACTCACCCCTTTGTCAAAACCATTTAACTGATGGTTTTGCTTACCTACTTTAAGCACCCCTTTACTCATATCCATATTCATTACATGATCGGCACCGCCTTGCATTGCTGCTAACGAAAAACCGCACGTGTACGAAAATAAATTAAGTACTTTGCCATGCTTACTATTAGCCATTACAAACTCGCGGCCGCTTCGCATATCAGGAAAAATCCCTGTATTTTGGCGGCTTTGCAAATCGACTAAAAAGCGAATTCCGTTTTCGGTTACTGTATGCTTATTAGGGAGCGTTCCAAACATGACTGTATTTTGGCTTTGCACACCCGCGCGTTGCTGATAAACAAGCGAGGTAATTAATTCTGGGTGGTGTGCTTGCGCCCATTGCCAAAGCGTTTCGGTTAACTGATGAAGCGTTTTTTCGTCTATCTCATCGTACGATACTAAAAATAAGCTTGGTGGATAAAAATCTAAATTTAAGTGGCTTAATGTCTCAACACTATGGCCTCGCCCGTGAAAAACACGACACAATTCGTTATTTAAAATAGGGGCGCTTTCAAGTGCCGTAATCAGAGGCGTAAAATTTGTAGTCATTTTTTAATTAATCAACTGTTGTTGTAGTTCGTGTATTTCGTCGCGCACAGAGCCTGCTTTTTCAAATTCTAAGTTGCTCGCATACGCGTGCATTTTAGTTTCAAGTTGCTTAATTTGCGTTGCAATTTCTTTCGCGCTAAGTACCTTTTTAGATTCTTTGCGAATAAGCTGAAGGTTATCTTTAGGGCCAGCCTCTTCGCCAACATCCATCACATCAAGAATCTTTTTAGCCAATGCACGTGGCTCTATGCCGTTGTCTAAATTGTATTGATGCTGAATTTCGCGTCTGCGACTTGTCTCATCTATTGCTTTTGCCATTGATTTTGTGACTTTATCGCCATATAAAATGGCACGCCCATCCAAATGACGCGCAGCACGACCAATGGTCTGAATAAGCGAACGGGCTGAGCGTAAAAAGCCTTCTTTGTCGGCATCAAGTATGGCAACCAATGCCACTTCTGGCATATCTAAGCCTTCCCTTAGTAAGTTAATACCCACTAATACATCGAATACACCGGCGCGTAAGTCGCGAATTATTTCTACCCGCTCTACGGTATCTATGTCTGAATGCAGGTAGCGCACTTTTACGCCGTGTTCGCTTAAATAATCGGTTAAATCTTCTGACATGCGTTTTGTCAGTGTAGTAACTAATACTCGCTCACCTTTTTCAACGCATTGATATATTTCTGACAGCAAGTCATCAACTTGGTCGCCAACGGGTCTCACTTCAATAAGCGGATCTAAAAGCCCTGTTGGACGAATAATTTGCTCTGCAACTTCCCCACCACTTCGCTCCATTTCAAAGTCGCCAGGCGTTGCCGATACATAAATAGTTTGCGGTGCAATGGCTTCAAACTCTTCAAACCTAAGGGGTCGGTTATCCATAGCTGAGGGCATTCTAAAACCATACTCTACAAGGTTTTCTTTACGGCTTCTGTCGCCTTTATACATAGCGCCAATTTGCGACACCGTTACATGCGATTCATCAATAATCATTAATGCGTCATCAGGTAGATAATCAAGCAAGGTTGGCGGCGGATCGCCGGGGGTACGCCCCGATAAATAACGACTGTAGTTTTCTATTCCCGAGCAATAACCCAACTCGGTCATCATTTCTATGTCGTACTGAGTACGCTGCGCAATGCGCTGCTCTTCTACTAATTTATTGGCACTGAGTAATTGAGCTCTTCTATCTTTTAGTTCTATTTTTATATTTTCGATTGCGCCAAGGATTTTTTCACGCGGAGTTACATAGTGCGTTTTAGGGTAAATAGTGGCGCGCACAATATGTTTTTCAACAGCGCCTGTTAGCGGGTCAAAAATACTTAAACGCTCTATCTCGTCGTCAAACATTTCTACTCGCACTGCGTATGTTTCTGACTCTGCGGGGAATATGTCGACCACTTCGCCGCGAACTCGGTAAGTACCACGGCTAAACTCTATGTCATTCCGGGTATATTGTATTTCGGCTAAACGGCGAAGCATATCGCGTTGATCAACTTTTTCGCCTACTTTTAAAAGCAACATCATTTTCATGTATGACTGGGGGTCACCCAATCCATAAATAGCCGAAACCGACGCAACAATAATAGTATCACGGCGTTCAAGTAATGCTTTGGTTGCACTTAATCGCATCTGCTCAATGTGCTCATTGATGGATGCGTCTTTTTCAATAAAGGTATCGCTCGATACAACGTACGCTTCAGGCTGGTAGTAGTCGTAATAAGAAACAAAATATTCAACGGCATTTTTAGGAAAAAACTCTTTCATTTCACCATAAAGCTGCGCAGCCAACGTTTTGTTGTGCGCCATTATAATTGTCGGGCGGTTCAAATCGTTAATTATATTAGCCATGGTAAAGGTTTTCCCCGTACCTGTTGCCCCTAACAATGTTTGATGAGCAAGCCCGGCTTCTAAACCTTCACATAATTGCTTTATTGCAGTAGGTTGGTCCCCTGCTGGTTGAAACTGTGAATTTAACTGAAAATGATCGCTCAATTATTGCACTCCTGTAATGACTGACTGCTCAATGACTCAAGCTCTTTTATAAACCATTTATACGCTACAAATGCGGTAAATAAATTACCTACTGCCGCACCAATAAATAACCCCGTTAACCCTGCAAAATGACTGCCTAAGTAAGCAAACGGAACATAAAAAATAAATAAACGTATAATACTTAAAAACAATGCATTCATTGGTTTGTGCAAAGCATTAAACGATGAATTTGATAATATGATCACACCTTGCAAACCATAACTTAATGGTATGGTGTAAATAAAGAGCTTAATTACATCTATTACTGCCTGCTCTTTACCAAATATCTGGCTTATTACTTCAGAAAAAATAATCAGCAAAACGTAAATAATAAATTGCCAAACCATCACAAACTTCAACGTCCCTATGTATGCGTCTTTAACTCTACATAATTTTCCAGCACCGAAGTTTTGGCTTACAAATGGCGGGAGTGTCATTGATAAGGCAAGCACTAAAATACTTGCAATAGACTCTATTCTACTACCAACACCAAACGCGGCAACGGCCTCAGGACCATGATTAGCAACAAGTGCCGTCATTACCGCCATTGCAATTGGTGTAAGCATATTAGCACTTGCGGCAGGTACACCTATTTTTAATATTTTGCGGATTGACCCCATAACTGTTTGTGACCCAGCTTTTAAACTAAGTAATCGTTTTCTTGCTATTAAAATATATAAAATAATGACAACAGCTACAGCCCAAGCTATTACACTTGCAATGGCTGCGCCTTGTATACCCATTGCAGGTATAGGACCAAAACCAAATATAAGCATGGGGTCGAGTATTGCATTTATAAGCCCTGCTCCTCCCATTACAATACTGGGAGTTTTAGTATCGCCACTGGCACGTAATACAGAGTTCCCAATCATGGGTGTGATTAAAAATACACTGCCAATAAACCACACATTCATGTATTCATGTATTAAAGGAAGCACCTGCTGTCCTGCACCCAGTAACGTAAATACCGGGTCAATAAGTAAATAGCCTATAAACGATAATATAAGCACCAACACAACAGCCACTAATATAGAGATGCTGGCGTCAAAACGAGCTTCATCTATTTTGTTGCTGCCTAACGCTTTTGCAATGACAGCTGAAGTGCCTATGCCTAAACCAATAGCTAAGCTAATTACGGTAAAGGTGACTGGAAAAGTAAAACTCACTGCAGCGAGAGGCTCTGTACCCAACAAACTGATAAAGAAGGTATCAACTATATTAAACATCATTAACATGATCATGCCGAAGATCATCGGAACAGTCATTATTTTCAACGTTGGCATAATGGGATCGTTAAGTAAATCTGGGCGAGTCTTCGTATTTGAAATTGCGCGCATGGAATAAATGGCCTCTTTTACTGAGTTGATCATTTTAAAGCATCAGGGCAATTCAAGCCACGGATTTATCACTACATTTTACACAGGCACACCCAATAAAAAGAGCGTATGGAGTAAACATCACTTTTTATACGTTTTTGCTAAAATAAGGCCTTAATGCATCAAAAAACAATTAAGACACATTTTTGCTACTTTTATTACAAAACACACGGTTTACCTGTCGGTTTTTTACACAATTCGACACTTTGATTTATCGTAACGAAAAGTTACTCTCATCGAATAACACACTGCAACCCTAAAACGCTAAGCTGCTGTTTTCATTTAAAATAAAAATAATGATTTAAAAGCTTGAAATCGTTGTAGCACTCTAAAATACTGGTGCCGCTGATGTTCTTAAAGTTTCATAAACAGAGTTATCCACAGAAACCGTGGATAACTCATTCAAGGCCGCATTTATAAAGGCTTCGAGAGACATACATTTTACGTGCAGGTCTGACCAAATGAGGGATTTACATTTTAATGCTTTTGTAACCTTAGCCGACAAATTAACCTAGGTTAATATTTTTAAATTTCGACAGCCCTGTGACCACGCATTAACGCATGCGTATGTAGTTACAAGTTATTGATTGTGTTCTTTATGAACATGCAGGACTTTATTAATTTAAATGTTTACACTTCATAATTGCACACAATTAAACAACGTGTTTATCAGTAAAGTAATACCGAATAAAAAATACCCTAACATTAATATTACAGAATTAATTAACTAATAGGCCTAAACAGTTAATTTTGTTTTTTGAGTTTTACGCGTAATAAATCACTTTAACTTTGTATTTTATTTACTCAACCAACAGTACTAAACGATCACAAAAAGTTATTTTGTTAGTAACGGTTTTATAAAAATGCCAATGAAGTGCTTAAAACAAAGCTATAAAACACGCAGATTGCACATAAAAACAACGAATAAACCTCTTTTTTTAATTTATGACTTTTATATGTTGACACTTTGCAGCGCGGTCATTAATATTTCGCCCCGTTGAAAGGCAAGACGCTTCCCCCTTAGCTCAGTTGGT
>NZ_PNDY01000030.1:0-44454 GCF_005886645.1 Pseudoalteromonas sp. S408
CCAACCCCCCCCCCCCCCCACCCCCCACCCCCCCACCCCCCACCCTATTTGTGTACACGACGCACATCCCACCTAAGAAGGCAAGTGCGGCGAAGGTAAATGTGGCGGCGACGCAAAAGGTAAAAAAGAAGGCAAGTGCGGCGAAGGTAAATGTGGTGGCGACGCAAAAGGTAAAAAAGAGGGCAAGTGTGGCGAAGGTAAATGTGGTGGCCGTTAATTTCTTAATTTAATTAAGTTATGCTAAAGGGCCAATGGCCCTTTTTTGTTAATATCAGAGGCACTTATGACACAAATGCATAGTACTGAATTTGGAATGGTCGGCCTAGGTTTGCGCCGCGAAATGCTAGATGAGTTATTAGAACACGTCCCACAGCCAATTGACTTTCTGGAAGTCGCGCCTGAAAACTGGCTAAAACTGGGCGGCCGATTTAAAAAGCAATTTAAAACATTAACCGATGCTAATAATTTTGTGTGTCATGGCTTGTCTTTGTCAATTGGTTCGCCAGAGCCGCTTGATATTGAGTTTATTAAATCGTTAAAAGTTTTTTTTGATCAGTATAACATTAAAATGTTTAGTGAGCATTTGAGTTATTGCTCTGGTCAAGGACATATGTATGATCTAATGCCCATCCCTTTTACCGAAGAGGCAATTGCGCACGTTGTGCCCCGAATTAAGCAAGTACAAGACATGCTTGAACGACCTATTGCGATGGAAAATATATCTTATTACGGTGCGCCAGGCCAAGAGTTAACTGAACTTGAATTTACTAATGAAATTTTAGAGCAAGCAGATTGCAAATTGTTGCTTGATGTAAATAATATTTATGTTAACTCGATAAATCATGGTTATGACGCAAATACTTTTTTAGCCGGCTTACCTACAAAGCGAATAGCTTACGGGCATGTCGCGGGGCATTATAATGAGGCTGATGACTTAATTGTCGATACCCATGGTGCTGATGTGATTGATCCCGTATGGGAGCTGCTCGATAAAGCGTATAGCGTTCATGGTGTATTTGCGACTCTCCTCGAGCGTGACTTTAATATTCCTTCAATGCATGTATTAACTAAAGAGCTTGATATTATTTATCAATTACAACAAAAGCATTTGAATTATGGGCGTTCAAAAAAACATGCTTAAAGCGAATTTTAATTAAGCAGTGGGTACTCAGCTATGAGCTTTACAGATGTACAAAATGAATTTATGGCGCACATACGTGAGCCAAAAAAAAATAAAAAGCCAACTGATATTGAAGATAGACGTATGGCTATATATCGCGACCTGTTCTTTAATAATATTGAAGGATTCATTTCTTCTGGATATCCGGTCTTAAAAACCCTCTACAGTGACAAACAGTGGAAAAAGCTGGTCAGGCAGTTTTTCAGTGAATATGATTGTCAATCACCCTATTTTTTAGATATTGCAGGGGAGTTTATTCATTACTTATCCGGTAATTATAAAATGAAAAAATATGATCCTGCTTTTATGTTAGAGCTTGCGCATTATGAATGGATAGAGCTTGACGTCTCAATAGCAAACGAAGACCCTAACGAGAAAAAACTACAACAAACAGCTTTAACTAAAAGTCCATTATTTTTATCAAGCTTAGCGAGAAATTTGAGTTACCAATTTCCAGTGCAAACTATTAGCGCTCAAGTCCGGCCAAAAGCGCCATCGGTTGTACCTAACTATTTTGTTGTTTATAGAGATGAAGAAGACGATGTACAATTTTTAGCAACCAATGCAATGACGGCTTTATTACTCTCTATCATTGAAAGCGTTGAAGGCATTACATTTGATAACCTGTGTCAACAGGTCATTAATCAGGCACCTCAGTTTAACGAAGAGCAAATAACACAAGGGGCACTTGTGACAATCAATGCGCTGATTGAACGTGGTGTAATCGTGACAAAAAATCAAGATTAAGGCCTTTATTGATGTTTTTACATCGTCTATCATGGCAGCCTTATTTATCGTGCTTAATAAAAGGTTGTACCATGTCAGATGATAAAGACTTTAAAGATCCGTTTAACGCTACTTACTTTATTGCTTTTCTAGCGGTATTTGCAGGTATTGGTTGTTTAAATGCAATTTTAGGTTGGATCACTAGCTTAACCTAAAACGTATTTATAGCTTAAGGCTGTTGTCAACATCAGCCTTAATGCTTTGCCTCTCTATCCTCTATAACCCTTCAATTTTTTGTTAAAGTCACAGCAAACTCGCAATTAAAGTTCACTTAAGGTTATAATCACCTGCTTTGTAATATCAACCATTGAGCAGCAAAACTTATGACTCAAGTAACACCAGCAATTATTAAAAACAGCATTACCACAATTGCTGATTATCCAAAAGCGGGCATTATGTTTCGCGATGTAACTACATTAATGGCAAATCCTGAAGCGTTTAAAGCCACTATTGATGCGTTCATAACCGAATATAAAGACCAAGGTTTTACAAAAATTATTGGCACAGAATCTCGTGGCTTTATTTTTGGAGCGCCTTTATCTTATGCTTTAGGTATTCCTTTTATTCCTGTGCGTAAGCCTGGCAAATTACCGCGTGAAGTTATTCGCCAAGATTACTTGTTAGAATACGGTGAAGACACGCTAGAACTTCATGTTGATGCAATTGTACCCGGTGACAAAGTGCTTCTTGTTGATGATCTTTTAGCAACAGGCGGAACAATTGAAGCGACCGCTAAACTAGTTAATAAACTAGGTGGTGAAGCGACTGATGCTGCATTTGTTGTATCACTGCCTGAATTAGGTGGCGAACAACGCATTGAGAAAATGGGTATCAAAATCTTAAAGTTGGTTGAATTCGAAGGCGAATAATCGATGAGTTATCAGGTTCTAGCGAGAAAATGGCGTCCACAAACCTTTCATGAATTGGTTGGGCAGTCTCATGTTAAACAAGCGCTTGTAAACGCGCTGACACAAAATAGACTGCATCACGCGTATTTATTCACTGGAACCCGAGGTGTTGGTAAAACAACTATTGCGCGTATTTTTGCAAAAAGCTTAAATTGCGACGAAGGTATTTCGGCATTTCCTTGTGGACAATGTAGCAGCTGTACAGATATTGAAGCAGGGCGCTACATTGACTTACTAGAAATTGATGCTGCCTCTCGTACTAAAGTAGAAGATACGCGTGAAATACTTGATAATGTTCAATACGCACCTACGCGTGGGCGTTATAAAGTATACCTAATAGATGAAGTTCACATGCTTTCAAAGCATAGTTTTAATGCGCTTTTAAAAACGCTCGAAGAACCGCCAGAGCATGTGAAGTTTTTACTTGCAACAACCGATCCCCAAAAGTTACCCGTCACTATTTTATCGCGATGTCTACAGTTTAATTTAAACGCTTTGTCGCAAAGTGAAATTAAAACACAGCTCCAACACGTATTAACGCAAGAGCAACTCAGCTTTGATAACGATGCACTTAGCATTATTGCAAAAGCTGCTGATGGCAGTATGCGCGATGCACTTAGCTTAACCGATCAAGCTATAGCACAAACGAATGGTGATATTAATAACCAAGCGGTTCAAGCAATGCTTGGTTTAATGGATACACACTACAGCCAAAGTTTATTAGCGGCATTGCTGAGCCAAGATGGCGCAGCGCTCATGAGCGAAATAGCCAATGTGGCGAGCAAAAATCCAAATTATATAGCGTTACTTGATGATTTAATTTCATTAACGCATTTAATTCAGCTTACCCAATTAGTGCCTCAAGCCGCTGGGCTTGATGAAACCAATGCTGATTACATAAAACACGTCGCAGAGCACACCAGTGCAAAGCAAGTTCAGGTTTATTACCAGTTACTGTTAAATGGTAAAAAAGATTTACAATGGGCCCCTGAGCCACGTTTAGGTTTTGAAATGATCTTACTGAGGTTGCTTGCATTTCAACCTGCAGGAAACGACACTCAGCAGAGCGTGATAAATACGCCTCAATCATCGGTAAGTGATACTGAAAGCCGAGCTAATGCACTGCGTGATATTTTAAGTAAAAAAAAACCTGAAAACAGCAATAACCCTGCTGAACACAGTGACACAAGTAATATTCAGCAATCAGCCGAAAAATCGCTTGTAACTATCGATCAGCAAGCGGAAGTGACACCGAGTGTCATCGACAGGCCTGTTGATTCTGAGCAAGTAGAGCATGTACAGGTTAAAACTGAAGAGGCTCAAACTGAAGCGAGCCAAAACACGCCTAAAGAGCAATTAAGCGACGATCAAGCACAGCGTAACAGCGAAAATGAAGCTTACATGCAGCACAGTGATGTGGAGCAAACATTATCTGCACAATTTGATGACGTAATGAGCAGCGCGCTAGACCAAGGCTTTAATCCTCACATTCACAGTGATCAGCAGGTAAACGAATCACCTCAAAGCGCATCGCAACAGGTTGAATCGCAAAGCGAACAATCATCTACCGATTCATCTTCACTGCATGATAAAGAGTCTCAGGCACAATCAGCCATTGCGCGAATCTTACGTGACAGAAATATATCAGGTTCAGGGCGGTTATCGGGACATAACATAGCCCAGCCGCCAGTTCCCAAAAAACCAGAAATTGACACTAGGGAGCAAAGTAATAGGCCGGTTAGTTCGCCAATTGCACAGCAAAGCGAAGCCACTAATAAAGATAGACAAAGCCATTTTGATAATACAGAACAACAAATCCCTGCGCCTCCAACGGGATCTGCTAACCCACCGCCGTGGGATAACTACAATATAGGCGAGCATGAAAAAAAGCCTGAGCTCCCTGTTAGCGGGAGCCAAATACAACGCCCAAGTGTAGTCGCTGCAAACGCACAGAAAGTTGATTTTAAAGCTAAGCATCAAACAATCACTGAAAATTTAGCGCCTGAATTATTGGAACAAATTAATCCTCAAAGTGTGCCAACTCCAGCTCCGCAAGAGGAAAGTATTCCAGTCCCCGACGATTTTCAAAGTCCTATAAGTGAAATAAAGTTTGCTCATCAGCAAGATGAGTGGGCTTATTTAATAAAACGCATGGGGCTGGGCGGACGAATGCGCCAATTTGCGCTGCATTCAATTTTTACAAAGCAGGGAAGTAATTTACATATAGATGTTGATGAGTCGCAAAAACATCTCGATACTCCCATGCTTCGTCAAAAACTTGATGCCGCACTATCGAGTATTTACGATCACAATGTATCGCTGAGTATAAACTTTGCTCAAGGAGTTATCGATTCGCCTTACTTAATTCAGCAAAAAATAGATGCAGGGCGTCATCAGCAAGCAATTGATGTGATCACTAGCGACGAAAATATAGTACAATTTCAACAACTATTTAGTGCCGAAATTGACGAAAACAGTATTCAGGCATTGTAATTCTATACAATCGCCCTTATCTTCATGACAATTAAAGATTAAAAGAAAGAGAGAAAATTATGTTTAAAGGTGGAATGGGTAACATGATGAAGCAAGCGCAGCAAATGCAAGAGCGCATGCAAAAAGCCCAAGACGAAATTGCAACAATGGAAGTTGTTGGTGAAGCGGGTGCAGGCTTAGTTAAAGTAACCATGCTTGGTAACCACAATGTTCGTCGCGTTGAGCTTGATGAAAGCCTAATGGAAGACGACAAAGACATGATTGAAGACTTACTTGCAGCAGCGTGTAATGATGCTGTGCGCCGTGTGGCTGAAGAAACACAAGAGCGTATGAGCAAAGTAACTGGCGGTATGCAATTACCACCAGGTATGAAAATGCCGTTCTAAATAATAATGCAACTTTCAGATAGTTTAAACCAGCTTATTGAAGCATTACGTTGCCAGCCAGGTATTGGCCCTAAGTCTGCACAACGCATTGCATTTCACTTGCTTGAACGTGATCGTAAAGGCGGTGCGCAATTGGGTAACGCATTAACAAAAGCGATGACAGCCATAGGTCATTGCCAGTCTTGCCGTACCTTTTGTGAGCAACCACAATGTGATATTTGTCTAAGCACAAAACGCCAAGACAGTGGTATTTTGTGTGTCGTCGAGTCGCCTACTGATGTGCTTGCCATTGAGCAAACCGGTCAGTACTTAGGTTTATATTTTGTGCTTATGGGGCATTTATCACCGATTGATGGCATTGGTCCTAAAGAAATAGGCTTGGATGTTTTAGAGCAAAAACTTTCTCAAGGTGGTATTAACGAGGTAATATTAGCAACTAACCCAAGTGTTGAAGGCGAGACTACAGCCCACTACATTGCTCAGCTTTGCCACAAAAATAATGTGGGTGCCTCGCGAATAGCGCACGGTATTCCGGTTGGAGGCGAACTTGATTTAGTTGATGGTAGAACCCTAATGCATGCATTTAGTGGTCGCCGCGTGGTTACACAAGAATAGTTCATTAAAGCGACTGTTTGAAAAGATATGTAAAAGCCTACGTAATTAATTTATGTAGGCTTTTTTGTTTTTAAGGTAAGCTAGCTAAAAATAGTATGCAGTTAATTTGACGGCTAAGTAATCAAAGCCCTTTTTGAGATAGGTTTATTTAGAGTTAAAACGTAAGGATCACAATGAAAACGCATTCAACAAATCAAAGCGGTTTACTCAATAGTAAACGGTTTTTACCTCTGTTTATTACTCAGTTTTTCTCTGCCGTTAACGACAATGTATATAAACAATCGGTCCTTATTTTATTAGTTTTTCAAGCCGCCACGCTTGCCGATGGCGCGCTCTATTCTAACATTGCTGCCGGGCTATTTATTTTACCGTTTTTTTTATTTTCGGGTATGGCAGGGCAGCTTGCTGAAAAAACAGAGAAATCAAAATTAATCAGATGTGTAAAACTGTGCGAAATACCGATTATGGTTGTGGGTGCACTATCAATTTATACCCAGTCCATATGGCTTATGCTCACAACCATATTTTTTATGGGGTTTCAAAGTACGTTCTTTGGCCCCTTAAAATACTCTATTTTACCTCAGCACGTTGGACCAGAGGAGTTAACAAAAGCGAATGGCTTAGTTGAATCGGGCACCTTTGTTGCTATTTTACTAGGGACAATTTTTGGCACTTATTACATTACGCAAAACGTAGGCCCTGCAATTATTAGTATTGCTGTACTTGTGCTCGCTGTAATGGGGTATTTAAGTAGCCGCTTTATTCCTATGAGTGCAGCCAATGAACCTAATTTAGCGTTTACTTACAATATATATGCTTCTACAAAAAATGTGTTTTCAGCCCTTAATTCACAAACAGAGTCTGTGGGTAAATCAGTATTAGGAATAAGCTGGTTTTGGCTAATTGGCGCCATAGTGTTAACCACATTGCCAAACTATGTTAAGCACGTTATGGGTGGGAATGAATTGGTGGTTACGAGTGCGCTGGTAGTGTTTTCGTTAAGTATCGCTGTAGGTTCTTTATTATGTGAAAAGCTGTCGCGTTCGCGAATAGAATTAGGCATTGTGCCTTTCGGCGCCATTTTAATTACTCTATTTTTATACTTACTTAGCCAAGAGCCCGACATTATAAGTTATGGCATGCAAAGCGATGAATTATTAACTTTAAAACAAGTAATAAATACCGGCGATATGCAGTGGCACTTTGTTTGGATGGCAGGCATTGGAATAGCATCAGGCTTTTACACTGTTCCCTTATATGCATTGATACAGCAAAGAACAGAAGAAGCCTGTCGGTCTCGGGTTATTGCAGCTAATAATGTACTTAACGCGTTGTTTATGGTGTGTAGTGCGATTTTAAGTATTGTGACATTGTCTATTTTACAGTGGAGTATTTCGGAGCTACTGCTTTTACTTGCGGGGTTAAATTTACTGATCTCAGTGTATATTTATACCAAAGTACCTGAGTTTTTCTTGCGCTTTATTATCTATATTTTAGCTATTTGTATGTATCGCGTGAAAACCAGAGGCGAAATAAACATTCCAGAGCAAGGTGCAGCGGTTATTGTTGCAAACCATGTCAGCTTTGTTGATTGGATGTTTATTTTAGCCGCATCACCAAGGCCAATTCGTTTTATGGTTTTTGCGCCCATTTATTATTCTCCTGCGTTGCATTGGTTATTTAAAATGGCCAAAGCAATTCCCATTGACAGTGAAAAAGCAAACCCTGAAGCCTTTAAGAAAGCGTTTGACGATGTTGCAGAGGCACTTGAACGCGGCGAGCTTGTGGGTATTTTTCCTGAGGGTAAACTAACCGATGATGGTGGCATTGATATGTTTAGAAGAGGCATAGAGCGAATAATTGAGCGAACACATGTTGCTGTTGTGCCTGTGCATTTAGGTGGGTTATGGGGCAGTATGTTTAGCCGTAAAACTAAGTGGCAATTACCCCGCTTGAAGTGGTCGTTAGTATCGGTGTCAGTTGGCGAGCCTGTTTCAGCAAATAAAGTAAAAGCTGATAACCTGCGCGAACGTGTACTTGATTTAAAACAACTTCATTCTAAAAATAACGATTAATAGGCATGAATAGTAGCCAAACAAACCCTATTATCGACAATTTTATAGCGCCAAAATGTATAGATACGTTTAGTATTTTGTATGAAGATGACGATATTTTAGTTATTAATAAGCCCAGTGGGTTACTGAGTTTATCAGGGAAAAATCCAGTAAACTGGGATTCAGTACATTATCGCTTAGTAAATGGACAAAAAGGGTTAACGCCGCCCTTTTTAAACGCTAAATTAGTTCATCGATTAGATCTAGGCACATCGGGAATAATGCTTGTAAGTCTTAACGATTTGGCGTCAAAGCGCTTAAATAAACAGTTTCAACTACGTAATGTAGAAAAGCATTATGTGGCAATGCTAGAGGGATGTATTAGCGCTGATGAAGGGCAAATTGATGCCCCTATAGCTAAAGATAAACAACTATTTCCGCGTGTAAAAATCTGCAAGCTAGAGGGGAAGCCTGCTGTTACCGAGTTTAAGGTTATAGAGCGCCTTACTAACCCTGTTAGAACTTATGTACGCTTTTCTCCTTTGACTGGGCGTACTCATCAGCTACGCATACATAGTCATTTTATAGGCCACCCTATTTTAGGGTGCGACCTGTATAAGAATGCACAAAGTGAAAAGCTATCAAAACGTCTACAGTTGCATGCAAGCGATCTGTTTTTTGAACATCCCACTACAAATCAAGCAATTCACATCCATTGCCCAAGCCCATTTTAGTGTGAATTAACATTACATTTTTATTTTTTAATTTTTTCCCTTGAAGTTCTATTAGCTCCCCCCATATTAAGTGCATAACGCAGACACTTTGCTAATTGGAGATATATAAATGACTGCAGCACAAAAAGAAACATTAGGCTTTCAAACAGAAGTAAAACAACTATTAAACTTAATGATTCATTCTCTTTATTCAAATAAAGAGATCTTTTTACGTGAGCTTGTATCAAACGCATCAGATGCAGCCGACAAGTTACGTTTTTTAGCGCTTTCAAATGGTGATCTTTACCAAGGCGATGCAGACCTACGCGTTCGTATTAGTGCAGATAAAGAGGCCAATACCGTCACTATTTCAGATAACGGCATCGGTATGACCCGTGAAGAAGTTATCAACTCTTTAGGTACTATTGCAAAATCGGGCACCGCTGAGTTTTTCAAAAACTTAACGGGCGATCAAAGTAAAGATTCACAACTTATTGGTCAGTTTGGTGTTGGTTTTTATTCTGCATTTATTGTTGCTGATTTAGTGACTGTTCGCACACGCAAAGCTGGCGAAACAACTGCTTATGAGTGGGAGTCACAAGGTGAAGGCGAGTACACGCTGCAAGAAATTGAAAAAGAAGGCCGTGGTACCGAAATTATTTTACACCTTCGTGATGACGAAAAAGAATTTGCTGACGAATTCCGCCTACGTGGTATTGTGACTAAATACTCGGATCATATTTCTACGCCTGTACAAATGTACAAAGCAGAAGTACCAGAATCTGAAGGCGAAGATGGCGAAAAAATTCCAGCAGTACCGGGTGAGTGGGAAAGCATTAACCGCGCAACCGCATTATGGACACGTGATAAGTCTGAGCTTTCTGATGAAGAATACAAAGAGTTTTATAAGCATGTAAGCCATGATTGGGAAGATCCACTTAGCTGGGCACATAATAAAGTTGAAGGTAAAACAGAGTACACCAGCCTTTTATATATCCCTAAAAAAGCACCTTTCGACTTATGGAACCGTGAACGCCAAAGTGGTTTAAAACTTTACGTACAACGTGTATTCGTAATGGATGATGCTGAGCAGTTTATGCCAAGCTACTTACGTTTTGTAAAAGGATTATTAGACTCAAACGATTTACCATTGAACGTATCGCGTGAAATTTTACAAGATAACAAAGTAACGCAAGCGATTCGTAAAGGGTGTACCTCGCGTATTATTAAAATGCTTGAGCGTATGGCGAAAAACAAAGCTGACGATTACCAAGTATTTTGGAATGAGTTTGGCCAGGTAATGAAGGAAGGTCCAGCGGAAGACGCAGCAAATAAAGAAGCGATTTGTAAGCTACTTCGTTTTTCTTCAACTCATACTGATTCGCAAACGCAAGATGTGTCGCTTGAACAATATGTTGAGCGTATGAACGAAGGCCAAGAAAAAATATACTACGTGGTAGCTGATACCTTTACAGCCGCTAAAAATTCGCCGCATTTAGAGATTTTCCGCAAAAAAGGCATCGAAGTATTATTGCTAAGTGACCGTGTTGACGAGTGGATGATGAGCCACCTAACTGAGTTTGCA
Organism: Pseudoalteromonas sp. S408; assembly: GCF_005886645.1. Lineage (NCBI taxonomy): Bacteria > Pseudomonadati > Pseudomonadota > Gammaproteobacteria > Alteromonadales > Pseudoalteromonadaceae > Pseudoalteromonas > Pseudoalteromonas sp. S408. The sequence goes on from NZ_PNDY01000030.1 coordinate 10,721, forward strand.
GATAAGCAACTACAGTCAATCACACGTGGTGACTTAGACTTGGGTAAGCTTGATGATGAAGAGACTAAGAAAGCCCAAGAAGAGTCTGAAAAAGAGATGGCAGGCTTAGTAGAGCGCATTAAAACAGCGTTAGGTGAAGATGTTAAAGACGTGCGCTTTACGCATCGTTTAACCGATTCTCCAGCCTGTGTTGTAAGTGATGAGAACGACATGAGCTCGCAAATGCAAAAGTTAATGGAGTCTGTTGGCCAAGCAGCACCAGAGGCTAAACCTGTGTTTGAATTAAACCCAGAGCACCAACTTGTTAAGCATTTAAATGACGAGCAGGATGAAGATAAATTTGCACAATGGTCACATGTATTATTAGACCAGGCATTACTTGCAGAGCGCGGAACATTAAAAGACCCAACAGGATTTGTTACACGCCTAAATAAATTAATGTTAGAGCTAAGCAAATAAAAGTATAAATTGTGTACATATTTAAAAAGGAAGCCTAGGCTTCCTTTTTTTATACGCTACAAAGTAGGCAATTAGTATAAGTTGCTTGAGTATCAGCGGCGCTTATGGAAGAATTCAGGCTTTAAAATAAACTCTCATACTAGGGGACAATGATATGCGCATTATTCTTTTGGGCGCGCCGGGTGCAGGTAAAGGCACTCAAGCTCAGTTTTTAATGGACAAGTACGGTATTCCACAAATTTCGACTGGCGATATGCTACGTGCTGCTATTAAAGAAGGCACTCCACTTGGCTTAGAAGCAAAAAAAGTAATGGACGCAGGTCAGCTAATTTCTGACGATATCATTATTGGTTTAGTGAAAGAGCGTATTGCTAAAGCTGATTGCGAAAAAGGTTTTTTACTAGATGGTTTCCCACGTACTATTCCACAAGCAGATGCAATGAAAGAAAATGGCGTAGTGGTCGATCACGTTATTGAATTTGATGTAGCTGATGAAATTATTGTAGAACGTATGGGCGGACGTCGTGTTCACCCTGGTTCAGGTCGTGTTTACCATGTTGTTTACAACCCACCAAAGGTGGAAGGTAAAGATGATGAGACGGGCGAAGAGTTAATTGTTCGCGCCGACGACACTGAAGAAACAGTGCGTAAACGTCTAGGTATTTACCACGAGCAAACGATGCCATTGGTTGATTACTACCAAGCAGAAGCTGCATCGGGTAACACCCAGTACCACAAACTAGACGGTACACAAGCCGTTGAAGCAGTAAGCCAACAATTAGGTGAGCTGTTAGGCTAAGCCTAATAACAAAAAAACCGCCAGTTGGCGGTTTTTTATTTAGACACTTATAAAGTTTTAAGTTTTTCTATTACGCTGTCGTATTCGGGCTCGGTAGATAGGTTATTCACCAATTGCTTATAAACCACTTTATGGCTCTTATCGAGTATAAAAATAGAGCGCGTTAGAAGCCCCATATCTTTTATAATCACACCATATTTTTGGCCAAAATCACGCCATACCGAATCAGATAATGTGATAACTTTATCTATGTTCTCTGCTTTACAAAATCGTTTTTGGGCAAACGGTAAATCAGCACTGATAGTCAATATTTCAATACTTGGAAATTGCAGCGCCACTTTTTCGTTAAAATGCTTTGTTTGTAAACTGCACACGCCTGTATCTAAACTTGGTACTACACTAATTAGTAAAGCTTGCCCTTTATAATCGTTAAGTGTTACTGGCGTAAAATTACCATCAACTACTTTAAAGTCAGGAGCGTTATCCCCTATAACTACGCCTTTGCCCATTAAAGTAATTGGTTTACCTTGGACCGATACTTTACCTGCATCGAGGATATTTTCTGGGTAATCGGCTGCAAAAGCAACGGAGCAAAATGCACTCAGCACAAACGCGAGCGAACGAAACATAAGGTATTTCCTTTTAAATTAACGCAATGGGTGACAGTGTATTATACTGCGTATAAGTAACCAAGAGATTATACGTTCTTGCTCAGTAAGAATTAATTATGAGATTTTAAATTGTAAACGGCTGAAACTTTGATTAACATATAGTTACAAAAAATATCTTAAATAATAAAAATAATAAGCCACTATCATTTTTTGATGTTAATACTTGGTTTAAAAATAGAGAGATAGTATGCCAACATCAGTATTAGTATGTGATGATTCCAAATTAGCGAGGCGTCAATTAGCTCGCTCATTGCCGGAAGATTGGGACATAAAAGTTGAGTTTGCAATTAACGGTGTTGATTGTATAAAGCAAATAAAAGCTGTTGAACCAGAAATTCTATTCCTTGATCTTAATATGCCTGAAATGGACGGGTATGAAGTGTTAATGGCAATGAAAGAGTTAGGGTTAAATTTGCTCACCGTTGTTGTGTCTGGAGACATACAACCTAACGCTCATCAGCGTGTACTAGACTTGGGTGCTATCGATTTTATTCAAAAACCTTGCTCACCAGAAAAGCTTGCCGAAATAATAGAGCATCATGGAATTAAAGATAAGGCCATGCGTGAGCGCTTATCTCACTCATTAGGCGAGCAAGTTGACCCTGATGTTAGAGATATTTACCAAGAACTTACAAACGTTGCTATGGGGCAAGCAGGCGACTTGCTTGCAAGATTACTCAATGTGTTTGTTGAATTACCCATTCCAAATGTCAATATTTTAGAGGTGAGCGAACTTGATATGGCGCTTCGCTCCATTGATAATAACGCCTCTACATCTGGTGTGTGCCAAGGCTTTATTGGCGGTGGTGTATCGGGAGAGGCGCTTTTATTATTAAATGATTCCAGTTTTAAAGAAATTGCGTCTTTGATGAACTACGACGGTGTGCTTAACGATAACGTAGAGCTTGAGTTACTGATGGACATTAGTAACATTTTAATTGGTGCTATTTTAACTGGGCTTTCAAAACAACTCGACATGTCGTTTAGTCAAGGCCACCCAATTGTTTTAGGCCAACACAGAGATGTTTCTGAACTTGTAAAAGCAAACAAGTCTCGCTGGCAGCGAACACTTGCAATTGAGATTAGCTACGGCATTGAAAATCACGATATAAACTGTGATTTAATGTTGTTATTCACCGAAGACTCACTCAAAACTTTGAAATACAAAGTTGCTTACCTATTAGAAGATTAAGTTATGGCTGCTGATTTAGATATGAATGAGATCCATTGGTTAATGGATATGTTTAATACCGTTGATGTGGGTTTGGTCGTTCTTGATAGAGATTACAAAGTATGTGTGTGGAATGGCTTTATGGAAAACCATTCAGGCCTGTTGCCAAGTGCGGTAAAGCATAAAGATTTATTTGATTTGTTTCCTGCAATAGATGAGAAGTGGTTCAGAAGTAAGTCTGAATCTGTATTCGTTTTAAAAAATCGCTCATTTACTATTTGGGAGCAACAGCCTTACATATTTAGATTTAAAAATTACAGGCCTATTACCGGCAAAGCCGAATATATGTATCAAAATGCCACATTTATACCATTGACTAATATTCGTGCTGAAGTGAGTCACTTGTGTATTATTTTGTACGACGTAACCGATATTGCTGTAAATAAAAAAGAATTAGAAGATTTAAACGCACGTTTAGAACAAGTAAGCCAAACAGATAGCCTTACTCAATTGTATAACCGTGGTCATTGGGAATCGACGCTTAAACAGGAGTTTTTGCGGATTAAGCGCAATGGTGGTTCTAGCGCTTTACTGATGTTTGATATAGACAGGTTTAAAGTCGTTAATGATGAGTATGGCCATACCTGTGGTGACGAAGCATTGCGCCACTTGTCAAAGTTATTAAAAACAACACTGCGCGAAACAGATATTGCAGGAAGGTACGGTGGTGAGGAGTTTGTTGTAACCTTACTTGATACTGACGAGAAGGGGGCCGAGATTTTCGCTGAACGCTTAAGGGTATTAATTGAGCAAAGTCCTGTTTTATACAAACAACTTGAAGTGAAAGTGACCGTGAGTATTGGTTTTGCTTGTTTTAGTAATGAGTTCAAGGACCATGAGCGCTGGATAGAAGCTGCAGATAAAGCCATGTATCAATCTAAAAAGAATGGGCGAAATAAAGTCACCGCCTATGCTGATATGAAAAATGACGCTTAAGCGTCATTTTTTATTAATTATTTTTAGTCTGCCGCTTTGATTTTAATTACTCGGTTGTATGGCGAAAGTCGTCTTTAGGGCATTGGCCAACTGTTGTTACTTGTTCATTATTGTCGAGTTCTTCAAGTTTTACTTTAAATCCCCATAATCTATAAAGATGCTTAAGTACTTCCTCATGTGTATTTGCTAAAGGTATATTATTGTGCGGCACATACCTAAGCGTTAACGAGCGATCTCCTCTGATATCAACATCGTACACTTGAATGTTAGGTTCGTGATTACTTAAGTTATATTGAGCTGAAAGCGCTTCTCTTACAGCTTTGTAGCCACTGTCGTTATGAATTGCACCTATTTCTAAATGCGGAGCGCTTGCGTTATCAATAAGTGTAAATAGCTTAAAGTCGCGAATTAATTTAGGGGATAAAAACTGGCTTATAAAGCTTTCATCCTTAAAGTTTTGCATAGCAAAATGCAGGGTATCAAGCCAATTACTTCCAGCGTATTCAGGAAACCACCTTTTATCCTCCTCAGTAGGGTGTTCGCATAGTCTCCTTATATCAACCATCATATTAAAACCCAAGGCATACGGGTTTATCCCCGAGTAATACTGACTATTGTAAGGTGGTTGGTAAACAACATTTGTGTGGCTTTGTAAAAATTCCAGCATAAATGAATCAGTAAGTTTACCTTCATCATATAGGTGATTTAAAATGGTGTAATGCCAAAAGGTGGCCCAGCCTTCATTCATTACTTGTGTTTGTTTTTGGGGGTAAAAGTATTGTGATATTTTACGTACTATACGAATAACTTCACGTTGCCAAGGCTCTAAAAGAGGGGCATTTTTTTCTATAAAGTACAAAATATTTTCTTGTGGCTCTTTGGGAAAGTGGCGTTCTTTCTTTTTAGCTTCTTGATGGTTTTCTGGGATTGTTCGCCATAATTCGTTCACTTGAGATTGCAAATAAGCCTCGCGTTCTTCTTGGCGCTTTTGCTCTTCAAATAACGAAATTTGTTGCGGGCGCTTATAACGATCAACGCCATAGTTCATAAGTGCATGGCATGAGTCTAGTAAGGTTTCTACTGCCGTCACACCGTATTTCTCTTCGCAGCGGCTGATATAATTTTTAGAGAATACAAGGTAATCAATGATAGAGCTGGCATCGGTCCATGTTTTAAATAAATAATTACCTTTAAAAAAAGAGTTGTGGCCATAACATGCATGCGCCATAACCAGTGCTTGCATAGGTAACGTATTTTCTTCCATTAAGTATGCAATACAGGGGTCTGAATTAATCACTATTTCATACGCCAAGCCCATTTGCCCGCGTTTATAGTTTTGCTCTGTTTGGATGAATTTTTTCCCGTAAGACCAATGGTTGTAGCCAATAGGCATCCCAACGCTTGAGTATGCATCCATCATTTGTTCGGCGGTAATCACTTCTATCTGATTAGGGTAAGTGTCTAACCGGTAATGATCTGCAACGCGGGCTATTTCTGTTTGATACTCATTTAACAAATCAAAAGTCCAATCAGGGCCGTCACTCATTCGTTTAGTATTCATATTAATACCTCGCTTAGTTATGCAGCGCCTTCTTGTTGCCGACCTTTTTTAAATAGCTCCCTAAATATAGGGTAAATGTCTTCAACACTTTGAATGTGCTGTATGGCAAAGTTAGAGTGTGTTTGCGTAATATTTAGATATTCTCGCCATAGGCTTTGATGAGCACGCGTTGTGATTTCAATGTAGGCAAAATAGCGAACAGCACCTAAAAGGCTATTACGTAATATTTGCCCGCAATGCGGAGTATCGTCAGCCCAGTTATCACCGTCAGATGCTTGTGCTGCATATATATTCCATTCGTCTGCGTTGTATCGCTCTTTAATTATTTTATCCATTAATTTAAGTGCGCTGGATACGATAGTTCCGCCAGTTTCTTGAGAGTAAAAAAACGTTTGTTCATCTACTTCAGTGGCTTGCGTATGATGACGAATATAAACCACCTCAATGTCTTTATAGCTGCGAGTTAAAAATTGATACAACAAGATGTAAAACCGTTTTGCCATGTCTTTCGTGGCTTGGTCCATAGAACCCGACACATCCATAATACAAAACATAACTGCTTTACTGGTGGGATGAGGGCGCTTCTCGTAATTTCTAAATCGCAAGTCGTAGTTATCAATAAATGGCACAGCTTTAATTTGCTGTTTAAGTAGGCTTATTTCTTTTTGTAAAAGTGCAACAGCTGCTTTATCGCTATGTTGTTCATGTATTAATATTTTTAACTGGGCTTCTAACTCGGCTAAGCGGCGCTTTTTACCTGCGCTCATAGCAACACGTCGAGCTAGTGAACCCTGTAGCGAACGTACAATATCAATATTACTTGGCATGCCTTCACTGCAAAAACCGGCACGGTGGGTTTTCATTTGTACAAGTTTATCAAGCTGATTTTCTTGAAGGTTGGGTAGTTCTAAGTCTTCAAAAAGTAGATCGAGGTATTCATCTTTTGAAATAGAGAATACAAATTCGTCTTGACCTTCACCAGAGTCGCTTGCCTCTCCTTGACCTGAACCATCACCCTGACCGCCTTTGGGGCGCTCTATTTTATCACCAGTTGCAAATTGATCGTTACCCGGGTGAACTTGTTTTTTATTACCGCCTTTACCTTGGTGAAAGCTTGGCTCACTAATATCACGTTGCGGAATAGAAATACTTTCACCCGATGTAGAGTCGGTAACACTGCGATTATTTATTGCATCGGACACTGCTTCTTTTATCTGTTTTTTATAACGCCTGATAAAGCGCTGACGATTCACGGTACTTTTATTTTTACCGTTTAAACGCCTGTCTATAAAATGCGCCATATTTACCTCCTAAAACCACAACTATGAAGGTTATTGCGATTTTCTAACACGTAGATACCACTCAGATAACAACCTGACTTGCTTTTGCGTATAGCCTTTCTCGACCATCCGATTAACAAAGTCTTCGTGCTTTTGCTGATCTTCAGCGGAGGTCTTAGTGTTAAACGAAATCACAGGCAATAGATCTTCTGTGTTCGAAAACATTTTTTTCTCAATCACAGTGCGTAATTTTTCATAGCTCGTCCAGAGCGGGTTTTTACCATTGTTGTGAGCCCGTGCGCGAAGTACAAAATTGACTATTTCGTTACGAAAATCTTTAGGATTAGAAATGCCAGCTGGTTTTTCAATTTTTTCAAGCTCAGCATTAAGCGCAGCTCGGTCAAATAATTGGCCTGTATCGGGGTCACGATACTCTTGGTCTTGAATCCAAAAGTCGGCATAAATAACATAGCGATCAAATATATTTTGCCCGTATTCTGAGTACGATTCTAAATACGCGGTTTGTAGCTCTTTACCAATAAATTCAACATACTGAGGAATTAAATAGCCTTTTAAAAAGCTCAGGTAACGTTCTTCAACATCGCTACTAAATTGTTCACGTTCTATTTGTTGCTCAAGTACATAAAATAAATGAACGGGGTTTGCGGCCACTTCAGTGTTATCAAAATTAAATACTCGAGATAAAATTTTAAATGCAAAGCGTGTAGAAAGACCTGTCATGCCTTCATCCACCCCAGCGTAGTCGCGATACTCTTGATACGACTTTGCCTTTGGATCTGTGTCTTTGAGTGTTTCACCATCGTACACTCGCATTTTAGAATATAGGCTTGAGTTTTCTGGCTCTTTTAACCGCGAGAGAGTTGTAAATTGTGCTAAAGCTTTAAGGGTACCCGGCGCGCAAGGGGCGCTATGAAGTTCACTATGCTGAAGAAGTTTGTCGTAAATTTTAATTTCTTCAGTGACACGCAAACAATAAGGTACCTTAACTATATACACACGGTCTAAAAAGGCTTCATTATTTTTGTTATTTTTAAAAGTTTGCCATTCAGATTCATTTGAATGCGCGAGGATCATGCCATTAAAGGGGAGAGCGCTAATACCTTCAGTCCCATTGTAATTACCTTCTTGTGTGGCAGTTAGTAGTGGATGGAGCACTTTGATAGGGGCTTTAAACATTTCTACAAATTCCATCAAGCCTTGATTTGCCATACAAAGTGAACCTGAATACGCATAAGCATCGGGGTCATTTTGGGCAAAATGTTCAAGCTGACGTATATCTACTTTACCGACTAATGCGGATATGTCTTGGTTGTTTTCATCGCCAGGTTCTGTTTTAGCAATACCTATTTGATTAAGAATTGAGGGGTAGCGTTTTACCACTTTAAATTTACTTATATCGCCGTTAAACTCTTTGAGCCTTTTACCTGCCCATGGTGACATAATTGTTTTTAAATAACGCGGCTTAATTCCGTATTCTTGCTCTAGTACATTTGCGTCTTCAATGGGATCAAATAGAGACAGTGGATGATCGTTTACCGGCGAGCCTTTAATTGAATAGATTGGTACTTGTTGCATGAGGTACTTTAGTTTTTCAGCAATAGATGATTTACCACCACCTACAGGACCTAATAGGTAAAGAACCTGTTTACACTCTTCGAGCCCTTGGGCTGCATGTTTTAAATAAGAAACAATTTGTTCAATGGCATCCTCCATACCATAAAAATCGGTAAAGGCAGGGTAGCGTGCAACTACTCTATTAGAAAATAACCGACTGAGGCGTGCATCCGTTGCGGTATCGACCATGTCAGGTTCACCAATGGCCATTAAAAGGCGCTCTGGTGCACTGGCGTAGGCAGACTTATCGGTTTTACATATATCAAGAAACTCGGCGATACTGTACTCTTCTTCTTGTGCCGCTTCGTAACGTGCTTGGTAATGCTCAAAAATCGTCATAATAACCTCCGAAACCCGCTGTAAAAGGTGCTTACATTTTAAAGTTTAGTCGCGAAAGTGTATGTTTGTGTAATAAAAATAAAAATTTAAGTGAAAAAAGATCATGTTGGAGAAGGTTATTTTGTCAAATTACAGAGTGTAAAAGTACAAATAACAGGCACAAAAAAAGACGCTGAAGCGCCTTTTTTAAATTAGTGGTAAGTACTAATTAAGCGAAGTTTGCGTTTGCAAATTCCCAGTTAACTAGTGACCAGAAACCTTTAAGGTAATCTGGACGCACGTTACGGTAATCTATGTAGTATGCGTGTTCCCATAAATCCACTGTAAGAACAGGTGTAACGCCTTCGTCAGTTAATGGTGTCGCAGCGTTAGATGTATTAACGATGTCTAATGAACCATCAGCAAGCTTTACTAACCAAGTCCAGCTTGAACCGAAGTTGTTTACTGCTTTGTCGTTTAATGCATCTTTAAACGCATCAAAAGAACCCCATTTAGCGTTAATTGCATCTGCAACTGCGCCAGTAGGCTCGCCGCCGCCATTTGGAGATAAGCTGTTCCAGTAAAACGTGTGGTTCCAGATTTGCGCTGCGTTGTTAAATACACCGCCTTCTGATGAACATACGATTTCTTCTAGAGATTTGTTTTCAAACTCTGTACCAGGGATCAAACCATTAAGCTTTACAACGTAAGTGTTATGGTGCTTACCGTGGTGAAACTCTAATGTTTCTTTTGAAATATGTGGCTCAAGTGCGTCGATTGCATATGGTAGTGACGGTAGTTCAAATGCCATTTTTTATCTCCATCTTTTTTAGTTGATAGTCCATTTGGTAATACGTAATGCCTGTTGAAACAGACCACTTACCTATACCAAGCGGGAATATAGTGTTACTATAATTGTTGAGTATTTTACTCAAGTTTAAGCAAACAGCAATGCTATTGCGAAAGACTATTTCAATTGTGGCTTTATTTGCCCATTTTAAGTTATATATTTATGGTCACGATGAGTTATTTTCAAGACCTAAGTATATTTAGCTATCGTTACTTTGAGGTTGTAGATGGAAACCATTGATAAAATTAAACAGCAAATTTCAGAAAACCCAATTATCCTTTTCATGAAAGGGTCACCTAAGTTACCAAATTGTGGTTTTTCTTCACAAGCTTCACAAGCACTTATGTCGTGTGGCGAACCGTTTGCATACGTTGATATTTTACTAAACCCAGACATTCGTGCTGAACTTCCTGCGTACGCAAATTGGCCTACATTTCCACAACTTTGGGTTGAAGGTGAGCTAATTGGTGGGTGTGACATCATCATCGAAATGTTTCAACGTGGTGAATTACAACCGTTAATCACAGAAACAGCGGCTAAGTACAAAGAAGCTGACGCTGAGTAATCTTACTTTGCGAGTGCTATTTTTATAGTGCTGTGATGATAAAAGCCACGTTAAGTGGCTTTGTTGTTTTTAGCTGTTTTTAACAACATCAATTATGTGCATGGCAAGGTAATTTGCACGTTTAGGCCACCACCTAATTTATTATGTAAGCTTATTTGTCCCTTATGTGCTTCAGCAATCTCTCTGCATAACGCTAACCCTAAACCACTTCCTGTACTTTTTGTTGAATAAAAAGGTACGAGTGCATTAGCCATGACCTGCTCACTCATCCCTTTTCCGCCATCGCTTATATCTACTATGCAAGCATTATTAAAAAACGCTACAGATATATTTACTTTAGACGGATCCGAGCCTGACTCGTGTGCATTTTTGAGTAAGTTGATAAGCAATTGCTCAAGTTGTGCCTGATCTGCATGTAATATGCTTTGAGTTGTGTTTACTGTGTAGCTAAACTGCCATTGCCTATTCAGATCACTTAATGTGTTTTGCCAATTTATTGCTGATTTTTGTGGTGTAGGTAGCTTTGCAAATTTGCCATAGCCTTGAACAAATTCAGTTAAGTGGCTTATTCTCTCATCGATTGTTGAAAACACTCTTGCAAGACGCGGCTCATCTACGCGGCTAGCTAAAAGCTGAGCGCTATGCAGCATCGATGACATAGGGCCAAGTGAATTATTAAGCTCGTGGCTTATTATTCGAATAACTTTTTTCCATACTGCTACTTCCTGGCGGCTGAGCTCACGGGTAAGTTGTTTAAATATGTATAAGTGATGTTTTTGGTTATTAAGTAAAAACTCGCCAGTAGATAAATGCCAAGTTTGAGAATCGTGATTGTCTACTTCAATATTAAATAAACCATCTACGCCTTGCTCAATAGCATTAGCAAGCTGAATAGGCGCATCAGACAATAATTGTTGAAGCTGCGTGCCTTCCAATTGTGTTGTGCTATTAAATAACGTACGGCTGATTAAGTTACTAAATACAACAATACTGTTATCGTTAACGAGTAAAAGGGCTTGTGGAGAGCTTTGTAATACCTTGTCTAGCATTAACTCTCGTTGATAAATCCACTGTTTTTCTTGGCGAAGTTGTTTTGCAGTTTGATTATAAAGCTGACATAGCTTTCCTAACTCATCGTTGTTTTTATAAGCTAATAAACTTGAAAGCTCACCATCCTTAAAATTAAGCAAGCCAGTTTCTAACGATTGCAACCCTAACTTAATGGGCTTTGTTAAGGCTCTAGCAAGTAATAAACTTGTAAGCATAGCTGCTATGACTAACAACACAGAGTAATAAAGCGGGGGTTGTGCAATTATTGTAATGCTCATAACAGGTAAAACGCTGCATATAATGCATATGCCTACCACTTTGTGAGTTAATGATAAGCGACTAATAAAATTAAACATTAGTAATCAATACCCATTTTTTGTAAGCGCCTATATAGTGCTTGGCGGCTTAAACCAAACTCTCGTGCTACTTTGGCAATAACACCCTGATTAGCGCGTATTGATTGTTCAATTTCGAGTTTTGAAGGCTCTTTTTTTTCGTCATTAATTTTTATTGGCAGTGATGGTGTTAGGCCAAAGTCTTCAGCGCTAAGCAAGCCATCAGGCTTTATAACACCCACACGTTTACAGGCGTTTTCAAGTTCTCTCACATTACCTGGCCATTGATATTGATTAAGCGCCTGCTCTGCATCAATGCTTAGCTCTCTATGTGGTAAAAAATGATTGATGAGTGGGGTAATATCATCAATACGTTCACAAAGCGCAGGTACGTTTAACTCAATAACATTAAGACGATAGTACAAATCTTCTCTAAAACGACCTTCGGTTATTGCGTGCAATAAATTTTCGTTGGTGGCAGATATAACACGAACCGTAACTTTGCGCGTTTGTGTAGAGCCTAATCGTTCAAATTCACCTGTTTGTAATACTCTCAACAACTTCATTTGCCCAGAAAGTGGCAAGTTGCCAATTTCATCTAAAAATAATGTTCCACCATCGGCCGCTTCAAAGCGACCTATACGTTGCTTGGTTATACCTGTGTAGGCACCGGCTTCTGCGCCAAATAATTCAGCCTCTAAAAGTTCTTGGGGTAGGGCGCCAGCATTTACTTTTATGAAAGGCTGATTTATTAGTGAAGAGTTTTTTTGAATTATAGTCGCAATGCATTCTTTTCCGCTGCCATTAGGGCCTGTTATGAGTGCAGAGATATCAGATTTAGCCACTTGTAATGCCATTATGACTAATCGCTCCATTGCGGTACTTTTAAAAATAAGGCCTGCTAAGTTAGCCGTATTATATTTATCATCCCGCTCTTTTTGTAGGCGGTTGTGCGTGGCCACAAGTTGCTTAGTGCGCCCCAGCTCTATTAAATTATTAATGCATGTAAGAAGCTTGTGGTCATCCCATGGCTTTGGAAGGTAATCGGCAGCGCCTGCTTTAACAAGTTCAATAGCCGTTGAAAGTTCAGTCCAGGCGGTTATTAATATAATAGGGAGGTGTGGGTTTTCTTCACGCAACGCATAAAACAAAGTTTTACCTTCTTCGCCGGAGGTAGTATCGCTGGTAAAATTCATATCTTGAATAACGAGAGCAATGCGTTGGTATTGCACAATTTGAATGGCTTCAAAGGGCGTTGATGCGGTAACTACATTAAAGTCATGTATCTCTAGTAGTAATGATAATGCCTCTAAAACGGCCGGATTATCATCAACAATAAGTATTTTTTCCATGTGAATTTAATCGCTGTTTATTATTATTTAAATATTGAAAATGCTACACCGTGTTTGGTCAGTGTAGCATAGGTTGGGAGCTGTACTATATGGTTCGGGTTGCGATACTGGGCGAAATATTTGCAGCGCGTTTAGCTGGGCCTAATACAGCCAAAAGACTCATTATAAAAACCATAATGGCAGTAGCTGCAACATAGCCTAAGGGTAACGCAGCAATTGAAAAGTGTTGCATTAGCAATTGCCCAAGTACGAGGGCAGCAATTACGCCTAAAACTAATCCAGCAATGCAAATCAAGGCATTTTCAACTAAAAAGTAATTGATAATAGCAGATTTACGAGCGCCTAAAGCACGACGGGTTCCAATTTGCTTGGTGCGCTTACTTATGTTGAACAAGGTTAAGCCAAATATTCCTAAAGCGGTGACAAGTAAAAGGATAGTTATAAGCACAACTAACATACGCATCATTAATGTGTCTTCAGCCATATATTGCGCTTTATCTTGGTCTAGCCCACGAATTCGGATAATTACACGTTTGTTATAATTTTTAAGCATTTCGTCTTCAATCTGTTTGGCTATTTCTGCACGGTCATTAGAAGCAGTACGAACTAAAAAGTTGCCAGATATATTGGGGTTAATGTAAGGAATTAATGCGATATTATTTGGGCGGCTGTCTTTTAACCAAGGCCCTTTTGCATGCTTAATTACACCAACAACTTTCAGTGGAATATCACCAAGGAAAATTGTTTTTCCTAGGCCATTTTCACCAGGAAAAAGCTCATTTAGTAATGCTTGGGTCACAATAGTTACATTAGCGCGTTGATCATTATCGTTGGTTACGACAATGTCGTCTTGGGTGAAATTTCGTCCTGCAACCAGCTCAACACCAAGTGTGTTAATTGCATGATCATCAGTAAAAAAGTAAGCCGTCCTTGCTGAAAGTCCAGGTTCTGGCGCTGAGTTAACACTGAAGTCAGAAGAGCTACCACTACCTGATAACGGTATATTATTAATATACACGGCGTCTTTAACACCGGGTATAGCTCTAAGCATGGTTTCATCCAGTTCAAATTGCTGGTGGCTTTGAACATCTTTACCAAAATGCATGACATGAAAAGCAAGTATTTCGTCTTCTGGGTAGCCAGTTTCTTGGTTAAGGTAGGTTACTCTGTCTTGAATAATAAAGGCTGCGTTACTAACAATTGCAGTGGTAATCGCTATTTGGATGAGTAGCAAAAGTGCACCCACTTTAGATCGACACAGCGCATGAAAAATAGGTTTAATTTCTAATATCATTGCGTTCGCCCTTATTGGCTTTTTAGATAAATTGCAGGGTTGGTTTTACATACCAGCCAAGCAGGGTAAAGCCCGGCAATTACACAGGTACTGATAGCAATAACAGGGGCGCTCAGTAACATACTTAAATCCATCGTCGCTAAGCTTTCGTAATAACGGTAGCTCTGACGAACACCTAATAAACCTAACTGAGCAAATACAATCCCCAGTAGCCCGCCCAAAAGCCCTAACATAGCGACTTCAACAATATGTTGCATAAAAATCTGACGTTTATTAGCACCAAGTGCACGACGCACACCAACCTCCGGCGCTCGACGTAAAAATTTGGCAAGTAGTAAGCCAAGAATATTAGCCAAACACACAGCTAAAAACATAAAACTGAGTGCCACTAAAATTTTGTTATCTTCACTAACCACATTATTGTAAGCCATCCATTGGTTAACATCTCGAATGCTGAAGGCGAGCTCTTTGCGATCAAATCGACCAAGCTTTTGCTGATCTTGCATATAAGCTAATAAATAATTTTCGTAAACATTTTTTTGTTGCTCGGTAGTTAACTCAACCCAGAATTGAATCCAGACCATTTCTGACTGTAACTTGGCAGTAAAGCTTCGAACATCTTCATGCTTCCAACCATTAGTATTGCCCCAATTACCCAGTTGTTTTGCTTCAAGAAGGCCAAATGGCATAAAAAGTTGTTCGGGATCGTTAAATGCGCCATTATTTAAATCGTAATATTTAATGGTTAGTGGCCAGTTTTTTGTAACACCAATTACTTCGTAACTTGCATCGTCAAGATAGATAATCTGACCTACTGAATTTTTACCAGCAAATAACTTATCGTTTAACTCCTCGCTAATTACAACAACGGGCGCTGCATCGTCTTCTTGCTGCTGTGACCACTTGTTACCATAAATAAATTCGAGGTCAAACATATTAAAAAACTCAGGAGTAGTAAGTCTTGCACTTTGGCTAAACGGTTTTACTTTGTCTGAATCTATGTATACAGAAAAACCACTTCGTACCATTTTTAAACGTTGAGCACCTAATTGAGACTGATAAAGATTTGCAGCATCTTGATACGTCAGTTGAAGAGGGAGGTTATCGGACGTCCACCATGTACTCCCATCATCCATTATTTGTAATTGCACACTGAAAAGCTGGCTGCTTTTATGTGGAATTGGATCGGCCGACATCATGTGGTAAACGCTCAAACTAGTCATGGTGATGCCAATACCAATTGCTATAGCAAGTACCATTAAAGAGCTTACAAGTGGTGTGCGCTTAAAGCTACGCCAACTTAGGTCAATATAATGAACAAGCATGAATTATACTCCTTGTGCTACATTTATTGGCTGTGCACCTTGGTACAAAGTAAAGTCGGCTAGTTGTCCATCAACTACTTGAATGTTGCGCGGTGCACGGCGGGCTAATTCGCTATCATGTGTCACCATTATAATAGTGGCGCCATCGCGATTTATTTGCTCAAGTAACTCCATAACTTGGCGAGCCATCAGGCTGTCTAAGTTACCGGTGGGCTCATCGGCAAGTAAAAAACGAGGTTTTCCGGCAAGTGCGCGGGCTATTGCCACTCGTTGTTGCTGGCCGCCCGATAATTGCTGGGGTAGGTGTTTAGCGCGAGAGGCTAAGCCTACTTGTTCTAAACATTGCTCTATTGTGCGTTTACGTTCTTTTGCTTTAATACCTCTATAGCGAAGAGGTACCTCAATATTTTCATATAAATTTAAATCTGGTATTAAATTAAAACCCTGAAAAATAAAACCAATTTTTTGATTTCGACAATCAGCACGTTGGTTGTCGTTTAAACTGCCAACATTGACACCATCCAAAATATAGTCACCTTCACTAAATGGTTCTAACATCCCTGCAATATTTAAAAAGGTTGTTTTCCCAGAGCCGCTCGGGCCTGTGACAGCTATAAATTCACCTTCATTTACATTTAAGTTAAAGTCCCTCAATGCGTGAGTTTGAACCATTTCAGTTTGGTATACTTTACTTATATTTTTCATTTGTAACATGATTTTTTCCTTAACTTGGCGCTGGTTGGGAGCGTTTTTAATTTAGTAAAAGCGTATCTGCTTGATTAAATTGGTTGTAGCTAGAAATTATTATTTCGTCATTTTCATTTAAGCCGGTTAAAACCTCTACAGCATTAATGCTGGTGGCACCTACGGTTATAGGTACACGCCTTGCAACGTTGTCGTCTATTTTATAAGCAACAATGCCACCTTGTTGCATAAAGGCTCCTCGCTGCACTTGCAGCACATTTTGGCGATTGTCGAGCAAAATGCGAGCAGTCAAACGTTGATTTTGACGAATATTATTGCTGTTGCCTGCAAAACGAACCCGTGTGGTTACTTCACGATTATTAACTTCAGGCGATATAGCTGATAGCACGCCCATTATTGTTTCGTTTCCTAATTTAAGCTCTACGTCCATCCCTAACCCTAGTTCGTTTGCATAACTTTCTGGCACCTGTAATTGCGCTTCAAAATGACTTAAATCAACCAGTGTCATTAAAGGCTGACTTTGTGTAACCGCTGCTTTTTGTTGCACAAGCAAATTACCAACAATACCTGTAACTGTTGCTCTAATTGACAGCTCACTTACTTTTCTATGTAAATCATCAACAATAAGCTGCTGGCGTTCTACATCACTTTTAGCGGCTTGCAATTCAAATGCGAGTGTATCTTTAGCAAGCGCTACTTCTTGTTGTGCGTGTTTATAAGTAAGTTGTGCTCGTGATAAGTCATCTATTGCTTTTTCAAGGTCTATTTGACTAATTAAATGCTTTTTAATTGATAGCTTTGCGCGGCGATTTTCTCTTTGTGCTGCGTTTAATTCTACACTGGCCATATCGAGTGTTTTTGTAAGAGTTAAAGTATCTCTTCTTGATTGTAAGTGTTGCCTCTTAAGTTCACCTTCTAATCGTTGCAGAACAGATTGTTGTTGTTTTAATTCATTAGTAAGTTCAGGGCTATGAAGTAAAGCGAGCTCGTCGCCTTTGGTAACGGTATCGCCGGCTTTAACGTGCAAGCTAACAAAGCCTCGCTCTGGGCTGTAAATACTTGGCGCGTTGGCGGCAACGATTTTTCCACTTGCGGCTACGTCACGGACAAGCGTTTTAATTTCTACTTTTGCTATTTGCACCCTTTCTCTACTAAATGAGCTGGTTGCATCAGAGCCTGACATAACGCCATAAACAGCAGAAATAATAAGTAATAACGCAGCGATAATTAAAAGAAGACGTTTTTTATAGTTTGCAGGTTTATTAACTTGTATGTCTTGAGCACTGGTGTCTTTAATCATTATTGAACCTTAGCTAAATGAATTTATATTTTTTTCAAACATGACATAAAGTGATGCTGCAAAAATAGCGGCCATAGGCGAGAGTAAAAACAAGCTTAAAGTGAACATAATTCTTCCAAATAATAATGACTAAATTACACTATACGATTAGCATGCCAAAAGTTAAGTTATTGATATTAAATAGCTTGATAATTTATTTTTTAAAATGATACGTCCGCGGACACTTTATGTGTCCGCTGCGGACACCTTAAAAGCAATATATAAAGAGTAAGTAATTTGTTACGGGTACTTGGTAACCAATAACGTAGGCGCTTCAGTGAAATCAAAAATGTAAGCGTGTTTAAAGGTAAGCTTCTCAGGCGATTAAATAGAAGGATGAGATTCAAGTCTTGCCTGATAAAGTTTTCTTCTGTTTGCGAATAATTAATCAAGGTATTTAGTCATTAAATGATAATTATTAAGCTGAATGAGTAATAAAGAACATAATTCTGCCTTTATTTACCCCTTTTATAATACGTTAATGAAAGGGGATAATATTATTTGCATAATCCGAGCACTTTATTAAAACCCTTTACTTGAATATTTATTCACTAATGCTGAGGTTTACGTTTACGTAAACTGTGTTTTTATTTATGGCTATTTTTACAAAATGTTAAACTTGACACCAGTGTCATGAAAAAATAACGGTGAAAACACCGCTAAATGTTAATAAAAATGATAAAAAAGAAATCTTGCTATGAAGTGAGAAATATTCAAGAATGTGAATATGTATTCAAATTACTGTTGACTCTATTTAATATAGAGGCTAGTTTTGACCGGCTGTTAGCAAATCGTCGAGCAGTTCATTAACGCTAACAGTGCAGCAAGGGGAGGGGTCTATGTTATACGACTCGAAATTAGAGAAAGAAAATTGTGGCTTTGGCTTAATTGCCCAAGTTAATGGTCAGGCTAGTCACCGGCTTATTCGTACTGCTATTACAGGGTTGGATCGTATGCAACACCGCGGCGGTATATCTGCTGATGGTAAAACAGGCGATGGCTGTGGTTTACTTTTGCAAAAGCCAGATAGTTTTTTCCGTGCTATTGCAAGTGAGCATAATTGGCACCTTGGTAAAAACTATGCAGTTGGCATGATCTTTTTAAATTCAGATCCTGTTTTAGCACAAACTGCAAAGCAAGTTCTTAGCGAAGAATTAGAAAAAGAAACGCTAAATATTCTAGGTTGGCGCGAAGTGCCTACCGATCCATCAATGCTAGGTCCAATTGCGGTGCAACAGCTACCTGGTTTTGAACAAATTTTTGTAAGCGCGCCCGAAGGTTGGCGTTCAAAAGACTTAGAGCGTCGCTTATACGTAGCGCGCCGTCGTGCTGAAAAACGTTTAGCAGACGATGAATCATTTTATATTGCAAGTTTATCCGGGTTAGTGACTATCTATAAAGGCCTTATGATGCCTGCTGATTTGCCTAATTTTTATTTAGACTTAGCTGACATCCGTATGACCAGCGCAATCTGTGTTTTTCATCAGCGCTTTTCAACAAACACACAGCCTCGTTGGCCACTAGCTCAACCTTTTCGCTATTTAGCGCATAATGGTGAAATTAACACCATCGAAGGTAATCGTCAGTGGGCTCGTGCTCGTTCGTACAAATTTTCGTCGCCACTTATTCCAGATTTACAAAGCGCGGCGCCATTTGTTAATGAAACTGGCTCAGATTCGTCAAGCCTCGATAACATGTTAGAGCTATTTTTAGCGGGTGGCATGGATTTATTCCGTGCAATGCGCATGCTTGTGCCACCGGCATGGCAAAAAAACCGTGCCATGGACGACGATTTACGTGCTTTTTATGATTTTAACTCCATGCATATGGAACCCTGGGATGGCCCAGCGGGTATTGTTATGTCAGATGGTCGTTTTGCAGCCTGTAACTTAGACCGAAATGGTCTGCGTCCTGCGCGTTATGTAATCACACAAGATGGTTTTATTACCCTGGCTTCTGAAGTAGGTATTTGGGATTACACAGCCGATGAAGTGGTTGAAAAAGGCCGGGTTGGTCCAGGTGAATTACTCGTCATAGATACCAAGTTGGGTAAAATTTGGCATTCAGATGAAATAGATCAAGATTTAAAGTCTCGCCATCCTTATAAGTCGTGGCTTGAAGAAAATGTCAAGCGTTTAACCCCTTTTGAAGAGTTAAAAGAGCAAGATGCAGGCAACCGTTCATTTGACGACGAAACGTTAGCTAAATATCAAAAAATGTTTGGTTACACCAACGAAGAGTTGGATAGCGTTATTCGTGTAATGGGTGAAAACGGGCAAGAAGCAACCGGTTCTATGGGTGATGACACGCCTTTTGCAGTATTGAGCGAAGGGCATCGTTCACTTTATGATTATTTTCGTCAAAAATTTGCACAAGTCACTAATCCGCCAATTGATCCCCTGCGCGAAAATCATGTGATGTCTTTGGCTACGTGTATTGGTAGCGAGCAAAATGTGTTTAACGAAACAACAGGCCACGCTAAGCGCTTACAGTTTGATACTCCAATTTTGATGTATGCAGACATGCAGCAGCTACTTAACGCAGATGAAGCGCACTACAGCTATTGTAAAATTGATATTACTTACACTGTTGAGGAAGGCTTAGAAAACGCAGTTAAACGCATTTGCGATAAAGCAAAAGAAAAAGCAGCTGCCGGCTCAATCATGCTTATTTTAACTGACCGTAATTTTGATGATGTAAACCTACCTATCCCTGCTGCTATGGCCGTAGGTGCTGTACAAAAGTGTTTAGTTGATAACAACTTACGTTGTGAATCAAACATCATAATTGAAACAGGAAGTGTAAGAGACCCGCATCAGTTCGCTGTGCTGCTTGGTTTTGGGGCAACCGCTATTTACCCATACCTAGCGTATGAGTCGTTAGTTGCGATGAGCGACAGCAAAGTCATTGATAAATCTTATTGCGAGGTAACCCTTGCTTATCGTAAAGCGGTAAACAAAGGTTTATACAAAATAATGTCTAAAATGGGTATTAGTACAGTCGCTTCTTACCGTTGCTCAATGTTATTTGAGGCAGTGGGTTTATCTGATGCGGTTGTTGATATGTGTTTTAAAGGTGTGGCTAGCCGCATCAAAGGTGCATGTTTTACAGACTTTGATGACGACCAACAAAGCCTACATAAGCTAGCACTAAGCAAGCGTAAGTTACTTAGTCACGGCGGTTTATTTAAATATGTACATGGTGGTGAATACCATGCCTATAACCCAGATGTAATTCAAACGCTGCAAGTAGCAGTTCGCTCTGGTGAATATAAAGATTACAACGAGTATGCAAAGCTTGTTAACAATCGCCCGATTTCAACTTTGCGCGACATGCTGGCACTTAAATTACCAGAAAATGGGATTAGCATTGATGATGTAGAGCCTGCAGAAGCACTTTACAAACGCTTTGATTCAGCTGCAATGAGTATTGGTGCGTTATCGCCTGAGGCTCATGAAGCGCTAGCAATTGCAATGAATCGCTTAGGTGGCTGTTCAAATTCAGGTGAAGGTGGTGAAGATAAACTTCGTTACGGAACAGAGAAAAATTCACGTATTAAGCAAGTGGCTTCAGGTCGATTTGGTGTTACACCGCATTATTTACGTAGCGCAGATGTAATACAAATAAAAGTCGCGCAAGGTGCAAAACCTGGTGAAGGTGGACAACTTCCAGGTGAAAAAGTAACACCTTACATTGCTAAACTTCGCTATTCGGTACCTGGCGTGACGTTAATATCACCGCCACCACATCACGATATTTACTCAATTGAAGATTTAGCTCAGCTAATTTTTGATTTAAAACAAGTTAATCCAAAAGCACTTGTATCAGTAAAACTCGTTTCGGAACCTGGTGTTGGCACTATCGCAACGGGTGTAGCTAAAGCGTATGCCGATTTAATTACTATATCGGGCTATGACGGTGGCACAGGCGCAAGCCCGCTTACATCTGTAAAATATGCAGGCAGCCCATGGGAATTAGGCCTAGCTGAAACCCAGCAAGCTCTTGTTGAAAATGGTCTTCGCCATCGCATTCGTTTACAAACTGATGGTGGTTTAAAAACAGGTTTAGATATTATTAAAGCCGCTATTTTGGGTGCTGAAAGCTTTGGTTTTGGTACAGGGCCAATGGTGGCGTTAGGGTGTAAATACTTACGTATTTGTCATTTAAATAACTGCGCGACCGGTGTTGCAACGCAAGACGAAACACTTCGTCAAAAGCATTACCACGGCTTACCTGAAATGGCGATGAACTACTTTAAGTTTATTGCACAAGAAGCGCGTGAAATCATGGCAAGCTTAGGGGTTGCAAACTTAACTGATTTAATTGGTCGTCTTGACTTACTTGAAGCAATTGAAGGCAAAACAGCTAAACAGAAAAAGATAGATTTATCTGCTGTTATTGCACAGCCAAATAATCCAACAGGCGAAACACTGTTTTGTAGCGCACCCAATAGTTCACACTATCTAGGTGAGCTGAACGAGAGCCTATTAGGAAAGGCGCAAGAAGCGATAGATGCTTCAAGTGGGATTTCATTAGTAAGCCGAATTTGTAATACAGACAGATCAGTTGGCGCAATGTTATCAGGCTATATTGCTGATAAACACGGTAACCAAGGTATGGCCGCCGATCCTGTTGCCATTGAGCTACATGGAACGGCGGGTCAATCGTTTGGTGTTTGGAATGCAGGTGGCCTTGAAATAACCCTCGTTGGTGACGCTAATGACTACGTTGGTAAAGGCATGGCTGGTGGTAAGCTGATAGTACGTCCACCTGTGGGCTCATCATTTGAAAGTCATAAAGCAACGATCATTGGTAACACGTGTCTATACGGTGCAACGGGTGGTAAATTGTTTGCTGCAGGGTGCGCAGGCGAGCGCTTCGCGGTACGCAACTCAGGCGTTCAAGCCGTTGTTGAAGGCGTTGGAGATAACGGCTGTGAATACATGACCGGTGGTGTAGTGTGTGTGCTTGGTAATGTTGGCGTTAACTTTGGGGCAGGGATGACGGGTGGTTTTGCATATGTGTTAGATGAGCGTAACGACTTTGAAAAACGCATAAACCCAGAGCTTGTCGAAGTTGTGACATTAGAAGCATTAACGTCACATCAAGAGCATTTACGTGGCTTAATCGCTGAGCATTTAGAGCTAACTGGCTCATGCCGAGCGGAAAGTATCTTAGCTAATTTTGAGCTCTACTTACCTATGTTTAAATTAGTAAAACCTAAATCAAGTGACGTAAAAAGTTTACTCGGGCACCGCGCTCGCAGTAGTGCCGAACTACGTGTTCAGGCGCAATAAGGGGGAAGTATGAGCGAAAATGTATATCAATTTATAGACGTGCAGCGTGTAGACCCACGCAAAAAACCAATTTCGTCACGCAAAAAATCATTTGTAGAAATTTACGAACCCTTTTCAGAAAATCAGGTTAACTCTCAAGCGGATCGTTGCTTGGATTGTGGTAACCCATACTGTGAATGGAAGTGTCCGGTACATAACTACATCCCACAGTGGCTAAAATTAATACGCACAGGGCGTATATTAGAAGCCGCAGAGCTTTCTCATCGAACAAATAGCTTACCTGAAGTGTGTGGGCGAGTTTGTCCGCAAGACCGTTTGTGTGAAGGCTCATGTACGCTTGATGAAGAGTTTGGTGCCGTAACGATAGGTAATATTGAAAAATATATTACCGATACGGCGTTTAAAATGGGTTGGAAGCCAGACATGTCTTACGTGAGATGGACGGATAAAAAAGTGGCTATTATTGGTGCAGGCCCAGCGGGTTTAGGTTGTGCAGATATTTTAGTTCGAAATGGTGTTAAACCTGTCGTGTTCGATCGTCACCCAGAAATTGGTGGGCTACTCACATTTGGTATTCCATCTTTCAAACTTGAAAAAGAAGTAATGCAAAAACGCCGTGAGATTTTCACTGAAATGGGCGTAGAGTTTAAGCTGAATGTTGAAGTAGGTGTTGATATCACTATGGATGATATTTTAGCTGACTATGATGCAGTATTTTTGGGCGTGGGTACATATCAAAGCATGCGCGCAGGGCTTGAAAATGAAGATGCGCCGGGTGTTCACGATGCGTTGCCGTTTTTAATCGGTAATACTAATCGTGTTATGGGCTACGATGAAACGAATCAAGCCTATATTGATATGGCAAACCAGAAGGTAGTTGTATTAGGTGGTGGCGATACTGCCATGGACTGTGTGAGAACCTCTATACGACAGGGTGCCGCAAAGGTAACGTGTGCGTACCGCCGTGATGAAGAAAATATGCCGGGCTCTAAGCGTGAAGTTAAAAATGCCAAAGAGGAAGGGGTTATATTTACATATAATGTCCAACCGAAAGGTATTGTTCTAGACGATAATGGCCATGTTGCAGGCGTAAAAATGGTTAAAACTAAACTGGGTGAGCCTGATGGGAATGGTCGTAGCCGCGCAGAAGAGGTAGCCGGTTCAGAGCATATAATTGACGCAACGCAAGTGATCATGGCGTTTGGTTTTAAGCCACACAAAATGGACTGGTTAGAAAAGTATGATGTAGAAATAAATCACTGGGGCGGTATTAATGCACCAGAGCAAGGCGAATTCACACATCAAACAACTAACCCTAAAATATTTGCCGGAGGCGATATAGTGCGTGGTTCGGATTTAGTAGTAACTGCTATTTTTGAAGGCCGCAATGCAGCTGAAGGCATTATGGATTATTTAAAAGTTTAACTTAATTAGCCCAGTAATCCATCATCCAAAAGCAAGCCATGTGGCTTGCTTTTTTGTGCCTTTAACTAATTAATATCAATCCGCAATAATACTTAATCATTTTGCGGGGCTAAAGGTGTTGCTAATTGCGTTAAAAAATCTTATTTACGACTGCATGGATGCAGAAGGTAGAGCTATGCAGGAACAAGCGCTGAGAACAGATAAATAGCGAATTTATTGCCAAGTATCAACACTTTTCCCTAGCCTCTAAATAGATCACTTAATTAAGCAAATTGGTATAAGTATCACTTATTTTTAACTTTAACTATTTTAGTTATCGATAATAATTTGGTTGTGTGAACAAAATATACTAATGCGTAGTTTTAAAATTCATAAAGTTATAATTCGCTTAAAAGGTACCAGTATTAATTTTTCATGAGTAATACTTTAATCTTGATTTAACTGCTGAAAAAGGAGAGTATTGAATGTTACTAAGAAAAATTAGTAGCAGCCTTGCTGAAAATTAATTCAATAATAAAAGAAAAATCGCGCTTGCTATGCATGAATATTCAAACAACCCAGAAAGAAAACTGATAGTTAGGTTTTTTTCATCAATAGGCTTTATTGCTACTTTAGTGATGGCTTGCATAGCCTATACCAACAGCGATTATTTCTTATTTTTTACCTTACTGTGTTCCTCATTTATTTATGCGTGGGCATTGAGTATTTATAAATCGGTAGAAAAATCAGCCAGTGCAATACTTTATAACTTATATGCATTGATGATTTACCTGGTTTTAACTGGAGGCGCGCAGGGAACTGGCCCTATTTGGATTTTTATCGTTTCGCCAGTTACGTTTTCAATTAGAGGTTTAAGACGCGGTATTTTTGATATTTTATTATTTTTACTCGCTGTAGTTTTGGCCTTTTATTGCGCTCATACTTTCAGCTTTTATGACTACCAACCGAGTCAGTTCCCTTATCGAATTTTGTTCTCATTTATTATTGTTGCAATGTTGAGTGGTTTTTATGAAAACTCAAGGGAAAAATATAATCAAAAAATATTAGCACTAAGTAAAAAAAATGAATTGTTAGCGACGATTGATCCTCTAACGGGTTTACCTAACCGGCGCTACACCATGAATAAGTTAAAAGAATTTAAATTAGCTCTCACCAAAGAGCAAACACCGTTTGTACTTATTTTGTGCGATGTAGACAACTTTAAAAAAGTTAACGATGAATACGGGCATAGCTTTGGTGATGAAGCCCTTATTCACCTAGCAAATATTTTAAACCAACATATTCCAAATAATGCCGTAGCATCTCGCTGGGGCGGGGAAGAATTTTTGATTGCCATTCCGCATGTATTTAATGCAAAGGGTGAAGAAATCGCAAATAAAATTCATGCTGCGTTAAAACAATTTCCGGTTGATACATCTTCTCAGAGCTTGAGCTTGACGATAAGTATGGGGGTTGTTCAATCCCGTGAAAGTGATTCTATAGATATCGATATCAAGCGCGCAGATGAATTGCTTTATAAAGCAAAAGAGCAAGGTAAAAACAGAACTTGCTCCGAGTAGCTTTATTGCTATTCCATTGAGAATGAATCAAGCGTTGGCTTTACCTTAGCAATTCGCCTTTTTAAACTCATATAACAAAATACATTACACAGTATTTGAGCCAGCAAAACACATGTACAACTAACAATGAAATTATTTAAGTTATCATTTTGGTTACTAGTTAAATTGTAAATGCTTAAAGTTATTTGAGTAAGCAAGGTAATATTTAAAAAAACCATCAAGTGTTGTTTAAATTGTGTGTGTTTATAGCGGCTAAATAGGGTTAGCACTATACTAATTAAAACTAGCAGCCAGCTTATAATCATAAAAGTTAAAGCAGAATCACTTAACATAAAACGCCTTATTTAAAATTGAAATCATGTTATGCAGTTAATTAGCTTTAATTTAAACATGCGCTTTTATTAACTCTTTTGCGTTCGCTTTTGCTGTTTTACTTATATTGTCACCGCCAAGTAATCTTGCTATTTCGTCGACCCTACCGTCTTTTGTTAGTGCCAACATGTTGGTAAATGTTTCACCTTTAGCAATTTCTTTTGCTACAAAAAATTGCTGATGTGCACTACTTGCAACCTGCGGTAAATGGGTTACACAAATCACCTGAGTCGACTTACCAAGTTGCCTTAATAGTTTGCCAACTGCAGAGGCAGTAGGCCCAGAAATGCCTACGTCTACCTCATCAAATATTAATGTTGGTGTTGTTACTTTTTGGGCAATAATCACCTGAATAGCTAGGCTAATACGTGAAAGCTCACCACCAGATGCTACCTTAGCTAGAGGTTGAAGGGGCTGTCCAGGGTTGGTCGACACTAAAAACGAAACACTATCATGGCCCAAAATGTTGGGTGCTCGTTCTGGCTCTTCAATAAGTGAAATCTCAAATACACCATTTTCCATGGATAGATTTGCCATGCTTTCACTTATTAAGGTGTTTAAGGTGTTAGCATACCCTCTGCGACTAATACTTAGCGCTTCACTTGCTTGCTTGTAGTTAAGTAATGCATCGTTTATTTCAGAGTCAAGTTGCTCCAACCGCGAACTATTATTACTAATAGACTCTAGCTCTTGTGAAATTGACTGATGAAATTCAACTAATACCTGCGGTTTTATATGGTGCTTGCGGGCTAAATCCATTGCGCCACTTAACCTGTTTTCTATTTCAGTTAAACGCGCAGGGTCTAAATCAACCTGTTCTGTATAGTTACGGATTTCTCTGCTAGCTTCTTCAACCTGAACAGCCGCTTCTTCTAACATTGTAGCGACACTGGCTAAGCTTTCATCATATTGCGCTAAATCTGCAAATTGCTGTGCACTGTGCTGTAATACAGAACACGCACTTTGCTCTTCGCCTTCATACAGGTATTGGAGCTCTTTTTGACATGACTCTAAAATTGTTTGGCTGTTACTTAACTTGTAATGCTCAGCCTCAACTTGTTCAAACTCACCTGCTTGTAAGTTAAAGTCGTCAAGCTCTGCCACTTGGTATTCTAGCAGTTGCTTTTGTGCTGCTTGTTGCTGTTGTTGCTGTTCTAAATGTTTAAATTCTTTTTGAAGGCTAGCAAATTGTTTATAACTTTCACTAACTTTGGTAACCAGCGCTTGGTGGCCAGCATATGCATCAAGAAGATGTAATTGATGTTCTGCTTTTAAAAGGTGTTGATGGGCGTGTTGTCCATGTATAGAGATTAAGTACTGACCAAGTTCTTTAAGCTGAGATGCAGTCACTGAGCTTCCGTTAATATAACTTTTGCTCCTGCCGTTCTTGCATACCACACGTCTGAGTAAGCAATCGTTATCAGTACTAGTTAGAAAGTGTTGTTCCAAAAATGCTTGAGCTAGCGGGAGTGCGCTTATATCAAATTGAGCGCATACCTCGGCTTTGTCTGCAGAAGGTCTTACCGCAGAGGCTTCAGCGCGCTCTCCAAGACATAATGAAAGTGCATCAATAGCAATAGATTTACCAGCGCCTGTTTCACCGGTAATGGCAGTCATGCCATTTTGCCACTCAGTGCTTAAGTTACTAACTATCGCAAAATTTTTAATTTCTAAACCAACTAACATACTGTTTATCCATCCAGTTAATTAACTGGTAATTTATACAGTGTTTAGCTTTTTTGCAAATTAATTTTTGATTATTTAGGCCATATTAGCAAGTTGATTGAGCTGGTTGTTCGAGTCTTGACTTTCTGGGGTGTATTCATTTTCTGTATTATCAAGGGGTTGTGGTGTGTCATTCGTTTTTATTAATTCGATAAGGTTTGGTAATGCCTCTGAGTAAAACGTTTTGTTATACGAAATACCTTGCTGCGGAAGTTCAGACACAAAGTACTGGATGTTTTCCTCCAAACTTTGGCCATTGCCAATTTGGTTAGCTTTGGTTAATTCGTTAGATAGTGTATTGATTAATAGGTCAGATACATCTTCAAGGGTTTGTAAATTCTCGTCCGTGTGTTTTTGAACGACAAAAAAGTTAGACACTATTGCTTGAATTCGCGGTGCGTATTTAGGACGAAGAATTTTCACCTCTACTAATTCATTTAATTTTGACTTTAGGCGTCCGCCAACTTGCGACACTCGTTCATTAAATTGTTTTTTTTGAGCTTCGATTGCTTTGCGTCGATTGCTTTCTATTTTTAAGTAGGTTGCTAAAAGGGTAATTAACAGTAGCAAAGCAAAAAATACGACATATGTCATTGCTATTTGTTCCTAAAAATTGGTGTATTGTTGTTATAAGCTGCATTTTGCGCTAAAGATAAACCTTTAGCAATAAAATTAGTATAAACGGCTGCCCCAATTTAATTTTGTACGTAAAACGTTGTAGTAAGAGTAGTTTTTTGGATGAATTAACCGCAATTTTTTATCCGCTTTTTTTATTACCACTTCGTCACCGGGTAAAACGGCGAGCACAACGTGGCTGTCGCAACTGACTTGCAAACTGTCTGTATTGTCTAAGCTAAGTTTTAGCCTTACTTCGTTATCGGCGTCGACAACTAAAGGTCGACTTGATAGCGTGTGTGGAAACATAGGCACTAAAGATATTGCATTTAATTCAGGCGTTAATATTGGACCGCCACCAGAAAGCGAGTAAGCAGTTGAGCCCGTTGGTGTAGATACAATTAATCCATCAGAGCGCTGAGAGAATACAAAGTCGCTATTAATAAATGCCTCAAACTCAATCATGTGGGCCACTTTATCGGCATGCAATACAGCTTCGTTTACCGCTAAATTTGCACTTTTCAATTCATTGTGGCGATAGACTTCTACTTCCAATAAAAAGCGGTTTTCTTCTATAAACTGGCCACTCAGAACATGTTCGAGGCTAGCTTCAAAGCCTTCAGGATCTAAGTCGGTTAAAAAGCCGAGGTTTCCTCGGTTAACGCCAATTACAGCAATGTTGAAACGAGCAAGTACACGCGCTGCTCCCAACATATTACCATCACCACCCACAACGATTGCAAGGTCAGCGTGTTCGCCCAAATCGACTAGTTTAACAAGGTTTTCTTTGGGCACATCGACTAATTGCCCACCAGTTCGCTTTTCAACAATAACTTCAAAACCAAGTGCCAGTAAAAATGTATGCAAGCGCTGCAGCGTTGCAGCAGCTTTCGGATGATTTGGTTTGCCAATAAGGCCAATAGTTTTGAAAGGAGAATCCATAGTCTGCACACAATAAGTTTTAATAATTGTAGAGTAACTCAAAAGCAAAGTGTTTGAAAATACAGATTTTAACTAAATGAGTTTGATTCAATTTAGTTTAATTTTTTTTGTTTTATATTGCTTAACAAAAGCACGTATGACTTGAAATAACATTAAATGCCCCGATATTAGTTTCATGCAACAAGATGTAGATAACATGAAACTAAACCCGCGCGATCAGCAAATATTCTCAGCTGTAATGAACATGTACTGTAATGGTGAGGGGTTGCCCGTTCCATCAACAAAAATTGCTAAGCTAAAAAGCATGGCTGTGTGTTCAGCAACCGTTCGTAATGCAATGGCCCGTCTTGAAAAAGTGGGTTTATTGTATTCACCTCATACTTCTGCAGGACGTGTCCCTACAGATGAAGGGTTTAATTATTGGTTTGATGAGTTTTTTCCGTTATCAGATATTGCTAACTACTGGCAGCCAGAACAAGCCCAGCTAGTTGAATTAGCACATGGCTTGAGTCAAAAATACCAAGTGTGTTGTTGTGTTGGTTTACCGCAAGTGAGCTCACAGCATGTATTTAGAGTCGAGGTACTTGATTTTGATTCTACTGATTGGCTTATTTTACTGATCGATCGAGCAGGGCAAAGTCATAATATTTGTATTGATAAGCCACATGATGCCTCAGATACGGTTCGGTACCAATTTGCAACATGGTTAAATACAGTGTTTAGCCAACAAACATTGATGGAAGGCTTGTACAGAATGCAAGCAATGGCAAACACCGCGCCTAAAAACTGTCACGACTCGCTCACTCAGTGGACACGACAGCTAAGTCAAAAATTAGGCTCAGACAACAGTATCGTTGTAGGTGAAAACTACCTCTATAAAAAAATAAATTGTGAAAAGAGTTTAAATATTGGGGTGTCGTTTTTGAACTTTGTTGAAGACGCGCTGGCATTTAAAAATGGTGTATCGGTGATCAGCGGTAAGAAGCTTCCGTTTAGTGAGTGTAATGATTTAATAACCATCAGCGTCCCGTACTTTCAAAATCAAGAATACCAAAGCCGCTTTTGTATCATTTGCCCAAAATCAGCGCAAATAGAACAAATAATCCAAGAATTTAAATTAATTGAGACATCAAACTCTTGAATCTTTTTATTCAATCCCCATAATTACCGCAGTTGAAAAGAATTGGAGCACGTATTTTATGTCTGAGCAGACACAAAACCCTGAGCAAGAAGTAGAACTAAACGAAGAAGTAGCTCAAATGGAAGCTGACGTTGAAGCAGCGGTAGAAGCTGCAGAGCAACACGAAGCAGATCAAGAGCAAAGCCCTGAAGCTGAAATTGCGATGCTTTACGCAGAGCTAGAAGCTGCTAAGCAAACTATTGCAGATCAAAAAGACGGTGTTATACGTGCCGCTGCCGACGTTGATAACATTCGACGTCGTGCTGCACAAGATGTAGAAAAAGCACACAAATTTGCATTAGAAAAGTTTGCAAACGAATTACTACCTGTAATTGATAACCTTGAGCGTGCTATTGAGTTTTCTGATAAAGAAAACGAAACGTTAAAGCCGCTGCTTGAAGGTATTGATATGACGGTTAAAAGCTTTAACGATGCTGTTGCTAAATTTGGCGTTGAAATTGTTAACCCACAAGGCGAGCAATTTAACCCAGAGTTCCATCAAGCAATGTCAATTCAGCCAAGCAACGATGTAACACCTAATACTGTATTGGCAGTAATGCAAAAAGGCTACACATTAAATGGACGTTTATTACGCCCAGCTATGGTAATGGTTTCAAAAGCAGCTGATGCTTAATTTAGCTCTTTATAAAATTTAAAAAATGCCTCAAATTGAGGCATTTTTTTTGTCTTTTTTATAATGAATTATCTGCACTAATATAGTCAGTAGCACGGCGCTAAACATGAGGCTCGAAAATGGCACCGAGCTTTGAGCATGCATAACAGCAAGAATAGGACCCACCAAGGCACCGCTGCCAAACCTAAGCGTACCAATCACGGCAGTCGCTGTGCCGGTGTTTTTTTCAAATTTCATGAGTATTAACGAATCGGCATTACTGGCAGTTACACCTAAACTCATCATTAATGGTGCGATTGCAGCGACTATATAATAAAGCGATAAATGCAAAATACTAAAAGTTAAAAGGCATAGCCCTGATATAAAACCGCACACCAAGCCAATATATAACATTTTGCGTGAACCGATACGGGGCACAATGCGTGTATTTAAAAAGTTACCAAACATCAATGCCATTACGTTAAAGGCAAATAGTACCCCAAACACTTGCTCCGACACTTTGTATAAGTCTAAATAAATAAAAGGCACTGAGGTTAAAAAGCAAAAAAAGCCAAACGAGACAAACATTGAGCTTAAAATATCTGCGCGTGCATCGGTATTACTCAAAACAGTTTTATAACTGTCAAAAAACAGTGCTAAGCCTTTCTTTTCGCTGGTATGAATAGGTATATCAATTAAATATATTTGCACAGACACAAGGATTATAAAGCTATAAGCCGCTAATACTAAAAATATGGTAGACCAAACCGAAAATCCTAAAATAAATGAGCCCACAGATGGTGCTATTAATGGTGCAACCATCATGATCATCGATACATACGACATGCCTTTTGCCGTGTTTTGCTGATAAATATGCCTTATTATCCCTGGCACAACCACCGTAGCTGCAGCGCCAGTAAAGGCTTGTACTGCTCTTAGTGCCCAAAAAGTATGGATCTCTGTTGTAAATGCTAACGCGGTAGAGGTTAACCCAAATAACGTTAAACCAATTTTAGCCAGTTTTCGACGGCCAATTTGATCCGCTATTGGGCCAAAAAACAACATGCCTAACGAGTAACCCGCTAAATAAATGCTGAGCGATATTTGTACGTTTGGCATACTTGTTTGTAAATTATTCGCAATGACTAACATTGCGGGTAAGTACATATCAATTGCAAGGGGGGTAATAGCAACAATACTGGCTAATAAAGGCAATAAAATACGGGTATTAAAAGACGTAGACGAGGCGCCCATACATAAACTCAAGGTAACTAAAACAAGGGCTATAGTTTAGCAGGGCATTGTATATGTATAAACTTAGTTTAGCTGGTAGGTTACTTACTTCATCGCAAAGCACTTCACTTAAACCAATGATTTTAAACTGGCACTGTGTTTGCTATCCTAATTGCAGTATAAATGACTTAAGGTAATACAATGAAAAAATTGGTATTGGCACTAATAGCAACGGCTGTTTTAGCTGGGTGTAAAACATCGCCAACAGGGCGTACTCAAATAGCGCTTTATTCAGATCAGCAAATGAGTGAAATGGGTACGGCGAGTTTTGCTGACATGAAAAAAAATCAGCCAATTAATAAAGATCCAAAAACCAATACATATGTAAATTGTATTGCTAATAAAGTAATTGCCGTTCTACCTAATGAGTATGCGTCCCAAAACTGGGAAGTGGTCGTGTTTGAAGATGACTCAGCAAATGCCTTTGCTTTGCCTGGCGGTTATATTGGTGTCCACACTGGGTTGCTTAAAATAGCGACTAATCAAGATCAAGTAGCTACCGTTTTAGGGCATGAAGTAGGGCACGTAATTGCAGAACACTCTAATGAACGTGTGTCACAAAGTTCATTGTTAAGCACGGGAATGCAATTGGGGAGTGTTGCGCTAGAAATGGGTAACGTGCAATACCGCAATGAAATTATGCAAGGGCTGGGCTTGGGCGCTCAATATGGTGTGGTTTTACCGTTTAGCCGCTCACATGAATCAGAGGCCGACACCATAGGTTTAGAACTTATGGCGCAAGCAGGGTTTAATCCTAAAGAGTCTGTAACGCTTTGGCAAAATATGAGCCAAGCGGGAAGTGGTGCAACGCCGGAATTTTTGTCTACTCACCCAGCACCAACGAGCCGTATTGCAAATTTGCAGTCGCAAATGACAAAAGCATTAAGTAAGCAAAATAGTGCAAACTCTCAAGGGAAAAGGCCACAGTGTACACTTTAGTTAAGTTAATAACTGTATGAAGTAGTGGATTATAGTGTTGATGCGCTAATAAAATAAAACCCCTGAAAG